>CAYGHY010000565.1:0-1501 GCA_964349435.1 uncultured Oscillospiraceae bacterium | reverse complement strand
CTGATCCCGATTGACGACTGCGCCGCACCGATTGTTGAGAAAAACGGTAAAGTAGTTCTGCTTAAGGACAATCAGCCTGTCTATATAATTTTAAAATATAATGAAGTTACAGATATGACGCAGCAAGAAGCGACTGTTAAAGCTGTAAATCATACACTTCAAGAGGCGATGAAAATTGTACTTCAGGAAGCTGAAAATAATACAATGCATGCAGCTACACTTGCAGATGAAATTTTCAATCGAAAGCTTTATCTTCAGAAAAATGGAGGTAAGGCTCAATACAGTCAAATTCGTGCAAGATGCGGTCATTATCCAGATTTGTTTGAGGCGATGACAGGTAATGTTATTAAGCTGAAGGTAGGCATCTAGTATAACGCATTGAAAACGTGCTATGTGATTTGGAGAGGGAAACAGAATGTATAAAGAGGCGACAAAATATTTAAAACAGATGTTTGGAGAAGGTGCAGAATTTAGAAGTGGCCAATGGGAAGCTATCGATTTGGCTCTACATAATAGAAAGTCATTAATTGTACAGCAAACCGGCTGGGGTAAAAGTATTGTTTATTTTATTGCAACAAAGATATTAAGGGGGGCAGGAAAAGGTCCTACAATACTTATTAGCCCACTATTATCTTTGGTTAGAAATCAAATTGACAGTGCGTCAAAACTTGGTATTGTTGCAGAGAGTATTAATAGCCAAAATGTTGAGGAATGGGAAAGCGTTAAAAGTAAATTAAGACAAGATACTTGCGATATTTTACTTATTTCACCAGAACAGCTTGGGAATCGAGAGCGCTTGACAGAGTTGTTATCTTATTTAAGTAAAGGTATAGGGTTATTTGTTGTTGATGAGGCGCATTGTATATCTGACTGGGGACATGATTTTAGGCCGGATTATCGCAGGATTATTAACATCATAAAGACACTACCACCAAATGTGCCTGTTATAGCAACAACTGCTACTGCAAATCAACGAGTTGTAGAAGATATTTCACATCAACTTGGTGACATTGATGTATCTAGAGGTCCATTGGTAAGAGAATCTCTTCGGTTGCAAACTATAAAGCTTAATGATCAAGCTGAAAGAATGGCATGGCTTGCAGATAATGTTCCTAAAATGTCTGGTGTTGGGATAATTTACTGTTTAACAGTTTCTGATTGCAATAAGGTCAGCAAATGGTTGCAAGAGAACGGTATTGATGCAAGAGCATATAATGGGAAATTAGAAACAGAAGAAAGAAAAACACTGGAATCTTTATTTATGAACAACAAGTTAAAATGCTTGGTCGCAACAGTGGCACTTGGCATGGGTTATGATAAGGCAGATATTGGCTTCGTTATTCATTATCAAAGACCAGGAAATGTAGTATCCTATTACCAGCAAATAGGCAGAGCGGGAAGAAGATTGGACAATGCTTTTGCAATATTGTTAAATGGAGTTGAAGATGATGATATTCAAGAATATTTTATAAAAACCGCTTTCCCCACTGAGACAGAGATG
>CAYGHY010000564.1:0-1514 GCA_964349435.1 uncultured Oscillospiraceae bacterium | reverse complement strand
TCAACGAAAACAGCAAAAGAGGAATTGCCAGCGGCACAATCAGAGTCAGTACCATATCTTGTAATGAGGCGATTTTATTCACGTAAACATCGTCAGGCTGAATTGTTCCCTGCGAAATAAGCTGCTCTACTTCGGCCTTTGGCATTGCTGCCCTACCCTGAAGCATTAGCCGGTAATCATCTGACCCGGAAGGGAGAATTCCGATATTCCCGAGCAGCAGTCCAAAAAAGTAGGCAAGGACGATGCTGCCAAGCCTCTTCATAAATGACCACTTCTTACACATCATGATAATCACCAGAGGGAAAGTGACGTAAAAAATTACAAGGAGTACGAGCTTAATCATAGGTCAGGTTTTTCAGTGCAGACCAAATGTAAAAAATGCGGTTCATTTCGATAATGAACCGCATATAAAATAGGTATTAATACTTAGTTTCTATTCGCAAATACACTCCTCAAAGCTCTTGTTATACTGTTCATATGCTTTCTGACTCATACCCATGCTTGAGAATCCGCCGTCATGGAAGAGGTTCTGCATGGTAACTTTGCGTGTAAGATCGGAGAACATTACAACACAATAGTTGGCACACTCTTCGGCGGTACCGTTACCCAGGGGTGACATTCGTTCAGAAAAATCGACGAGGCTGTCGAAGCCTGATATACCCGCCCCGGCAGTTGTTGGCGTCGGCGACTGCGATACAGTATTTACCCTCACCCTACGGTCTTTGCCATAGATATAGCCGAAGCTTCTGGCAATGGATTCAAGAAGCGCCTTGGCATCACCCATATCATTATATCCGGCCAGAGTTCTCTGCGCAGCTACATATGAGAGTGCCAATACCGAGCCCCACTCGTTTATAGCATCCATCTTATAGGCGGTCTGCAGTACACGGTGAAAGCTGAGGGCGGAGATATCAAAGGTTTTTAGCATATTCTCATAGCTTGTCTCAGCATATGGAATTCCTTTTCGCACGTTTGGAGACATTCCGATGGAGTGGAGAACAAAATCTATCTTCCCACCAAAGATTTTCATAGTCTCGGTAAAGAGAACCTCCAGATCGTCCATGCTGGTGGCATCGGCAGGAATAACCTTACTACCGGTTATCTTCGCTAGCTCGTTTATGGTTCCCAGTCTCATTGCAACCGGTGCGTTGGTAAGTACCATCCTGGCTCCTTGTTCATGAGCTTTCAGCGCCACCTGCCAGGCGATAGACTTTTCATTCAATGCACCGAAGATGATGCCATTTTTCCCTTTGAGTAATCCGTTCGACATGATTCTGATGTTAGTTGTTTAATTGAAAGTCTGTTAAGAAGGAAAGCAGAATATGATAATGTACTAAATGTGTTGGACTTAATTTGTCAACCCTCTTTGATTCTGTCCCTTTTAAAAAGCATTTTAGCATTCTCGACTGCCGCACTTGTAATCTCACTTCCACTAAGGAGGCGGGCAACTTCGCGCAACCGTTCTTCATCATTTAACAACTTCTTTGCTTGTGATTTCGATTAGTGTTGGAATT
>CAYGHY010000563.1:0-1515 GCA_964349435.1 uncultured Oscillospiraceae bacterium | reverse complement strand
ACTCTGTGCCCATCTACATGAGCAACTATTCCTCCGCCTTTTACGACGTCAGTCTTATCAACAGCATATAATTTCGTCTCTCCAATGTACTCGGTGACTGCCCTTGCAAGCGGATGGCCGGATTCTTTTTCGACGCTGGCAAGGTATCCCAATACTTCATCAACGTTGTCTGCATAGATCTCTTTGTCCGCTACTTTGGGATTTCCTATTGTCAATGTGCCGGTTTTGTCAAAAACGATCGTATCGACTTTGCTGAAATCATGGATGACTTCACTGCCTTTAAGAAGAACTCCGTGCCGAGCCCCGTTTCCGATCCCTGCGACATTTGATACAGGGACGCCGATCACCAACGCTCCAGGGCACCCAAGGACCAATATCGTTATCGCGAGTTCAATGTTCCGTGAAAAGAGCCACACTATCACGGAGAAAATTAAAACTGCCGGGGTGTAGTGCTTAGAAAATCTGTCGATAAAGCGTTCAGCCTCTGATTTTGAATCCTGGGCCTCTTCGACCAGCTCGATGATCTTACCAAAAGTAGTATCCTCTCCTACTCGGTCAGCAATGACCTGGAGGGTCCCATTTTCTAATATCGTTCCCGCATATACCTGGTCTTCTTTCTTTTTGCTTACAGGAACAGATTCACCGGTGATGCTCGCTTCATTTATGTGTCCGTGTCCTGCTAAAACAGTACCGTCAACAGGAACTTTAGCCCCTGTTTTAACAAGCAGGATATCGCCTGCATCAACTTCCTCAACTTCTACTTCTTCGAATTCTCCGTTTTTCATTTGTTTCAAAGCGCTTTCGGGTGCCATTTCAGTCAGTTCTTTGATTGCGGAACGTGTCTTATTTAATGTTCGCTGTTCCAGATAAGCCCCGAATAAAAATAAGAATGTAACAATGGCTGATTCTTCAAGGTTCTTTATTAAAAGTGCCCCGGCCACCGCGATAGTAACTAAAACATCAATGCTGACGACTTTAACTTTCAATGCCTGATAAGCCTGTATAGCGATAGGAGCTGCTCCGAGGACAGACGCTGCAGCCAGGCACCAGACCGCAATTTCTTCAGCATTGAAGCCAAGTTCGCTGATAAATCCACTGACTATCAAAATCGCACTGATCGCTGCTATTTGATTTTTCTTGCCTAATATAAATCTCTGCACGTATATCCTCCTTACAGTTAAGGTTGCTCAGCTGTCTTTTCCCGTATACGCTTCGTCCAATTCCGCCAGCATTTTATATACTGCCTCATAACTTTCGCAGACATCGCCCGGGACAGTGTAGTTATCTGTGATTTCACGCAAATGTACAAATTCTTCATTTAGTTCCGGTTTTTTTGTCCCCGCTTCTTTGGTTTTCCTAATTATTGTGTCAAATGTTTTGTGCACGTCATGGAACTCAGGGTGATGCCCGCCATGAACTTTTGCCACAACGGGCACATATTGTTTTAATGTCTTGAAATAATTTTCTCTCATTTGATCGAATTTTGATTGTGAAGACATAATATCCCCTCTTCCT
>CAYGHY010000562.1:0-1516 GCA_964349435.1 uncultured Oscillospiraceae bacterium | reverse complement strand
TCGGGGCTTTCCAGCCGGATTCCCCTGCGCTTTGGGCAATCATAGCTATTGCGCTGATTCCGGTTTCTTTTTCAACCTTCTTAGCTTCTGGATAAAATCTCGATACATATTCTTCTGCTGTCATTTATTATTTATCTTTTTGTTTTATCTGGTTGTCGTAAGCCTTCAACTTATTCAATTCTTTTGATTTTTCTTCCCAAATACCAAGGCTTGTTGCGTTCTTGATTTCTGGGTCATTGATAACAGATTGCTGCCATGTTTCGATTTCTTGGATTTTTGATTCGACTGCTTGTTGTTCGACCATTACTGTATCAACCTTAATGAACGCTTTCAGGAACTTGCTATATTCATTATTTAATGCGTCGAGAAATGCTTGTGTTGCTTCCTGATATTTAATCTCGCCTGTTTCAGCCTTCTCCTTACTTGCCTGTTCAATAAGCACGTCAACCAATCCTCCTTTAATATAAAGCCTGTCTGCTACTATAAGCAGCTTCATGTCGTTCACTATTGTCGTATCAAGTACGGCAACTTTTGTTGTAGTATCATTCGCTATTTCTGTCGGATTCTGTCCGAAACTCATTGTGGTTGCTAAAGCCACGATTATTAGCATTAAAATCATTCTTTTCATTTTTACTTTTTAAATTATTAATTATAAACTATCAATGTTATTGTTGCATAGTAACTACTTGTAAAACTAAATTGAGTGTCAGGAATGTTTTCCGATGTTGTGAAATTATTTATTTGTACACCAAGACCCCATCCACCAGCTGAATTTGATGAAATAAACATGTCATAACTCCACCCTGTTCCAGCAGTATGAGACGGTGTTTCATATCTTCTTATCATGATAAAAGATAATGCAGCCCCACAGTCAGGAGAATTAGCATACGCCCCTGTTGTAGCGGAAGTGTATGCTATTCCGGAGGACATTTGGTCATAGGCTGTTAAATTGCTTTTTGAGTTTGTATATCGAAGTACCATCCCCCACTTGTCTGACGAAGTACTCCCTGTTGATATGGATACTGTATGTCCACTTGTAGTGGCTGTAACATATTTATAAAATATATGCATAGATATTGGACCTGTTCCGGTCGCAGCATTTATTTTTGTGACAGAATATCCAGTCGGTGTCGTTATTGACGTATTTCCGACTTGTCCAACAACTATTATATAAAAGTCACCATTTGATGCCGCTGGCATTGTTACATCAAAAGAAGTTCCTGTTGTGCCATTATCAGAACCAGTGCTTGACAGATAAAAATTGCTACAACTATTGTGCGACCCATAATCCCTAAACATTAACAAGTTGTTTAGATTTCCATATTCAGCATAATATTGAGCCTTAAATGTTGCGTTAAAATAAGATTGAACAGCATCTGTGAAACATTGATTTAAGCTTCCTTGCGTGCCAGCTATATTGTTCTCTACGTCCTGTAAATTGAACGTTGTGTTATTTGAAACTTGCCCAAATACAAAACTACTTAAAGCCATAAATAATAAAAATATCTTACTTTTC
>CAYGHY010000561.1:0-1526 GCA_964349435.1 uncultured Oscillospiraceae bacterium | reverse complement strand
AGAAAGCCGCTGGTGCCGCAGGCCGGGTCGCAGATGGTGTCACCAGGCTTTAAATCCATCAGTTCCACCATCATGCGGATAATGTGCCTTGGTGTGCGGAACTGGCCGTTGGTGCCCGCGGTGGACAGTTTGGACAGCATATATTCATACAGGTCGCCCCGGGCGTCTTGCCTGTCCGGCAGGTTGTCAATATGGGCATACATGTCATCCAGGGAGGTAACAATCTTCTCCAGCAGCTGGGGGGTTGGCACCTTGAAAATGGCGTCGGCCATGTACTTGGCATAGGTTCCGCTGGTGCCGTTCAAAGCCTTGATAAATGGGAACACTTCCATCTGCATGCTCTGGTAGAGCGTTTCGGCAGGCTTGTCCCGCAGCACAGACCACTTGAGGGGTTCATGGCCTTTGTAAATGCTGGTGTGGGGGAGACCCAGCATGAGACTTTCCTTCTGCCGGGTGCTGTCGGTCTGGTCCAGGTCACGGATGAACATCAGGTAGGTAATCTGCTCAATCACATCCAGAGGGTTGGTCAGACCGCCCGTCCAGAACATCTCCCATAGTTTATCGACCTTGTTTCTCAATTCGCCAGTTATCATTCTTTTTCCTCTTTGCTGCTTTCATTGGGATTGCGACGCCCGTCCTGTGGCTTCTGCGCGTCAGCAGGAATAAGCCAAGCATGCCCAAAGCGCACCGCGCCTGGCACCCTTCCTCTGAAACATAGAAGCTGTACCTGCCGCGGGGTAACACCCCACTTGATCGCAGCCTCTTTCGCTGTCATTCCATCCATAGTATTGATTCTCCTGTTTACCTTGAATGCGTGCATTATATCGCAGAAACGAAATATATTCAACACAAAATCTCGATTTGTCGAGATGGAGCCCAGCTGTACCCTAATCATTCGGTTACTTGTAGGTGTTATTCTGCCGTGATAAAGTATGCTATGATGTTAATCACCAAAAAACTGATGTGATACAACACGATCGAACCGATTGTCAAAGAAATTGAGCAGGCGGTGCTCCCACTGCTCAACTAAGCACAATGATCGTAGCACCCCTGCTGCGTTTCCTTTTAACTCATTTTTGCACATGCTGATGAGCGTAAGTCGGAATGGAAAAACGATTGGCACGGCACAAGTGGCGAGTGAAGGAACGTGAATAGCGCGTACTGCTTTTTCGGCAATCCCTAATTATTTCTATGCAGTTGGATAAGTAGCTGTTTTACTTCCTCGTCATTAGTCAACCCGTAGACAATCTCGAGGAAATATCGTGCCTTGTCTAATTCCTCTTCCTCCAATGCATGTTTCCCATAAGCATACGCCAGGCCGAGCACGTCCTCTGACGCTCCAAGCGGGAATTCATACTGACCGGCATACTGGTGGAATTGTTCATCAGCAGGACGAATGGATCTGCCCCCGACTTTACATTGGATGTAGTACAGCTCGGATTGAGCAACGTTTGATTCCTTCTCATAAGCCAAGCTCATATGAAGGCAGCCGGTTGCTATATCATAAAGTTCCTTTTCGGTAAAGT
>CAYGHY010000560.1:0-1527 GCA_964349435.1 uncultured Oscillospiraceae bacterium | reverse complement strand
TAAGAGCCTTCCCTTTGAGTCTCTTGAAGGATTTGCCAAGCTGGATCATCAACGACAAAGTCGAACAGGATTTCCTGAAGTGATCCTGGCTCAGGACAAAACTCCCGACCAAGTGATAAAAATATTTAAAAATCTACAAAGCCACAATAATGTTGTTATGGCAACCCGGGTAAATAAAGAATTGTACGAGGAAATCAAAGAGCAATTGCCAGACGCGGTATATGATTCCGTCAGCCGGATACTTTTTATCGACAATACCTCGGTAGAACAAAAGATTCCTGGAATTCTTGTTCTCTCTGCAGGCACCTCTGATATTCCTGTCGCAGAAGAAGCTGCTATCACAGCAGAATTGATGGGGAACAAAGTTGAACGTATTTATGATGTTGGCGTCGCTGGCCTGCATCGCATCCTCAGCCATATACCCCAAATCAGAAATGCGAATGTGATTGTTGTTGCTGCTGGCATGGAGGGGGCGTTACCCAGCGTAGTGGGGGGATTGGTTGGAGCACCGATCATTGCCCTACCGACCAGCGTTGGTTATGGAGCAAGTTTTCAGGGATTGTCTGCCCTGTTGGGTATGTTGAACAGTTGTGCTAATGGTGTGGCAGTGGTCAATATTGATAATGGTTATGGAGCAGGATGTCTCGCATCCAAGATCAACCATTTGGCGTTTCGACGGAAAGAAAATGACGCGGGTTAAAGATTCTAATTGGCCGCCGGTTGATATCGTCATCCCGAACGCGTTATTAAAGAAATGGGAAAGACTTATCAATGATCTCTCTGCGTATTCGTCAGTTGCCATCGCATATTCAGGGGGTATCGACAGTAGTTTTCTTGCTTTTGTGGCATCTCGATTGTTAGGCGAAAATGCGATTGCGATCACAATCATTTCTTCGCTTGATCCTGTAGGAATGAAGGAAACCGCAGTAGATTTTGCTGTTAAAAACAAATTTCAGCATGTATTAATCGACCATAACCTCTTGGCAGATCCGCGAATTTCAGCCAATCCGGTCGACCGCTGTTACCATTGCAAGAATGAAATATTAGCGCTATTGTGGAAGTATGTGCGGGAAAATCAGATCAGCGGGTTAATCGAAGGGCAAAATGCCGATGATCTGATCGAGTATCGACCTGGCCGCAAGGCAGTGGAAGAGACCGGAACCTTTAGTCCACTTGCAGCAAACGGATTCACCAAGAACGATATTAGAACGCTTTCCAAAGCGCTCGGGTTGTCTGTTTGGGATCAACCGGCCTCTCCATGTCTGGCAACGCGCATCCCTTACGGCATGTTCATCTCAACTGAAGCTCTTCACCGTATCGACCAGGGAGAGGCTTTTTTACGAGATAAAGGTTTTTTAAATGTGCGGGTGCGGCATTTTCAGGAGGAGGCCAGAATTGAAGTGGATCCTTCTCAAATCTCAGACCTGTTACGCTCATGGCAAGAATTCAAGCTGTTTTTTAATGAAATCGGCTTTTCTAAAAGTACCATTGACCAACATGGATATCGCCCTGGAAGTTTGAATGAAG
>CAYGHY010000559.1:807-1532 GCA_964349435.1 uncultured Oscillospiraceae bacterium | reverse complement strand
GATATAATGTGTAAGGTATAAGAACAAAGACTGGTTCTATGAAAGGTCAGCATAATGAAATATAAGAAGACAGTAACGTTTGTGGTGGAAGAGAATATTGAGACTATTACGAATGAGATACTAGAAAAATATAGCAACGTCAATCTGTATAAAATTGGAGAAATTAAGGCATTTGAAACTATCGAAGAAGCGTCAGACGCTCTAATTCGGGAATGTACTGATGGAGACTACGATGAATGGAGTTGGTCAACCGCATCAGAAGTGCTCAAGCAAATTTTCTTCACGATGAGTAAAGAAGATGCTGAAGTGGCTGTTGAGATGGCTTATGACAATGCCAAGCGCGGCTATTCACGAGAGCACGTTTTTCATATTATTACAAGTTGGTATGATGATTATGCTTACGACAACATGCTAAAACGTGTGTTATATAAGGCTCTTGTTGATTCAAATTTGGAAATTTTAATGAGTGCGGTTGATACGGCAATGGAGTTGTACCCTGGTGAATTTAGAACCTCTATTGAAGCAATCAAATACCCTGACAATAGTTTAGTTGGACGTTTCTTGAAGCAAGTTCTAAACCGTGAATAAAATACGGCATTTATGAAAGGTGAGTAAATGACAACTTTTACTTTGGTTTGCCCGGAAAGCGGAGACTGGGAGGCACTTTACTTGAATGGGAAACTCGTTGCGGATGGGCATTCACTACGAGTCATGGATGTATTAGA
>CAYGHY010000559.1:0-797 GCA_964349435.1 uncultured Oscillospiraceae bacterium | reverse complement strand
TATTAGATGCAATCAATTGTGTACTCCCAAACAAATTTGTCTATAAAGAAATTTCTGATGAACGGGCAGAAGAAGGATTTAGTGCTGATTTGAACGACATGTGTTAATCAATCACATCTTTGTTCTTATAAGGAGATAAAATGCAGAAGTATCACATTTCCGCAGGGTTGTGCGGAATATACGCAGGAACGCTTAAAAATGAGCGTGAATGGAAAGATAAGTCAAACTGCACGGACGAAGCACTTGAAGCCGTTAGGGACTATCTGTGCGACGAGTTCATCAAAGACGGCAACATTTCTGGTGGATATGAGTGGAAGCGGAAAGATGGCAAAGTTGTTGAACTGCGCGTAACATTGAAGGAGATTGAAAATGGATTATCGGCTTGCGTGGGAAACACTGAAACAAATGATTGAGTGTCGTGAGACGCACCTAAGAAACAAATCCAAGACTGACAAAAAGCGAACTGAAGACCTGACCAAAGGAGAACTGTCCGGGATATCTATTATCCAGCAGTTCATGTTTGATGTTGAGGCTGATGCAGGTCTGTATACCGTGAAATCCGAAGCAGAAATTACAGAGAGCCTACGCCAGTCTATGGAATCCTCCCCGATTCGTACCGATAGAGAAACGGCACGTAGGTTTCTGTCTGGTTTGTCAATGTACGACGAAGACGGGCAGTTGATTCCGGCAGATAGGATTAATATGGCGAATTTCTCTTAGAAGCACACTATATATAGTGGATAAGATTTTAATGATACCGCTACATATTGTATGCGAATAGAAACATCGTTTTATTC
>CAYGHY010000558.1:0-1547 GCA_964349435.1 uncultured Oscillospiraceae bacterium | reverse complement strand
ATATAGCTCTGAGCAGTTTATCTTCCGGTGTGGGGTCGGTCTCCCCTTTTGGCGTAATTTTGCCGATAAGGATATCCCCTTCATTAACTTCTGCGCCTATGCGTATCAGTCCATTTTCGTCAAGTTCCCTAATGGCTTCTGCGCTAACATTGGGTATATCGCTTGTAAGTTCTTCCAACCCTCGCTTGGTTTCACGCACATCTAATGAAAATTCCTCAATGTGTATAGATGTAAAAATGTCATCACGCACAATTTTCTCGGAAATCACTATAGCATCCTCAAAATTGTATCCCTTCCAGGGCATGAAAGCTACCTTGAGATTACGTCCCAAGGCAAGTTCTCCATCTTTAGTAGCATAGCCTTCGCTCAGCAACTGTCCCTTTGTTACCTTCTGACCTTTTCTAACTATTGGTTTGAGATTGATGCAGGTATTTTGATTCGTTTTGGCAAACTTGGTGAGTTTATAAACTTTAACATCGTCGTCGAAACTAATAAGCCGCTCATCCTCATTTCTAGAATAACGGATCACTATCTTTTCTGAATCAACGTACTCAACAATGCCTTCTCCTTCGGCATGAATTAGCACCCTTGAATCATGTGCCACTTTTGATTCAAGTCCTGTGCCCACAATCGGCGACTCAGGGATTAACAATGGTACCGCCTGGCGCATCATGTTACTTCCCATCAATGCCCGGTTTGCATCATCATGTTCAAGAAATGGAATCAGAGATGCTGCAATTGATGCTATCTGATTGGGAGCCACATCCATCAAACCAATCTTTTCAGGCTCTACCATAGGATAATCTGCCTGATACCGGGCTTTAATAAACTCCTCAACGAATTTGTTTTCAGGAGTTAACATCACGTTAGCCTGGCTTATAATTCTGTCTTCTTCTTCCTCTGCCGATAAATATATCGGAGGATTTTCGAATAACGGTCTTCCACCCTCAACTTTAAAGTACGGAGTTTCAATAAATCCAAGCTCATTCACTTTTGCATATACACATAGTGAAGAGATAAGCCCAATATTAGGCCCCTCAGGAGTTTCGATGGTACACAACCTTCCATAATGTGTAAAGTGCACGTCGCGCACCTCAAAGCCAGCTCTTTCGCGCGAAAGACCCCCAGGACCCAAAGCAGAAATACGTCTCTTATGCGTAATTTCGGCAAGTGGATTGGTCTGGTCCATGAATTGCGAAAGCTGATTGGTACCAAAAAAGGAGTTGATGACTGATGATAACGTCTTAGCATTGATCAGATCGGTAGGGGCAAACACCTCGTTATCTCTAACGTTCATTCGCTCTCGTATAGTTCGTGCCATACGTGCCAATCCTACTCCAAACTGTGAATAAAGTTGCTCTCCAACTGTTCTGACACGGCGATTGCTCAAGTGGTCAATATCATCGACATCGGCTTTAGCATTTACCAATTCGATAAGATACTTGACAATGCATATTATATCTTCCTTGGTTAACACCCTGGTATCCATAGGGGTGTTAAGGTTCAGTTTTTTATTTATTCTGTAGCGCCCTACATCTCCCAGGTCG
>CAYGHY010000557.1:0-1547 GCA_964349435.1 uncultured Oscillospiraceae bacterium | reverse complement strand
CTTAACAACTATATTAGTTCCAACAGTAGCTTTAGCAGATAATGATGGTTCTAATGTTCAAATAGGATTATCAGGAGTAAATACGTATTCTGATATGTCTAGTCTTAACACAGCTATCTCGTGTGTCGACGGTTTAAAAGGCATTGTTAATCATTCTGGTACTAATTGGGGTACTAGTACCTTGCGTCATTTAATAATTATGATATAATATCCCCAAAGGGGGAATGCAAGGTGAAAACTAAAAAGTACAGAGTATATTTGAGCAAAGAACAAAGAAGCGAACTGGAGGAAATAACAAGGCGAGGAAGGCATACGGCTGCAACTGTCAAGCGCGCCAATATATTATTAAATCTGGATGAAAGCAATGACATTGTACACAGGCAAGAGGACATCGCAAAACAGCTCTGCACGACCACAGTAACAATATATAAGGTGAGTAGACAATTTGCGGAGGAAGGTTTCCATGCTGCTTTATTCCGCAAAATTCGGGAAACGCCACCCATACAACCCAAGGCAACAGGTGACATAGAGGCCAAGATCATAGCGCTTGCATGTTCGCAACCTCCGGAAGGCAGAACCAGGTGGACATTACGGTTACTCGAAAAAAAGGTTGTAGAGCTGCAAATAGTTGATACCATCTCAGATAACACAATTGGTCGGCTTTTAAAAAAACACCGCTTAAGCCTCACTTAAAGAAATGCTGGTGTATCCCACCTGATCAGAATGCGGCGTTTGTGGCTAATATGGAAGATGTACTTGATGTATACCAGCGTCCATACGATCAAGCCTGTCCAGTCATTTGTATGGATGAGAAGCCTTATCAGCTGCTGGGAGACGGCAGAAAGCCAATTCCGATGAAGCCTTGCCAAATAAAACGGGAGGACAGTGAATATATACGTAATGGTACATGCAGTATATTTATGTTCACAGAACCACTCAAAGGATGGCGGCGGGTCTCTGTATCGGAGCGCCGAACAAAAAAAGATTGGGCCAAACAGGTAGCTGAATTATTGGAAATGCATTATCCTGATGCTGCGAAAGTCTGCCTCGTCATGGATAATCTGAATACACATTGCATTTCATCTCTGTATGAAGCATTTCCGGCAATCAAGGCTCGGGAGCTGGCAAAACGGCTTGAGATTCACTATACACCGAAACACGGAAGCTGGCTGAACATAGCCGAAATTGAACTGAGTGCAATGACATCACAGTGCTTAGGACGACGCATTCCCGATATAAAGAGCCTATCAAAGGAACTTGCGGTATGGAATCTTGTCCGCAATGAAGCTTCCGTAGGTGTGAAATGGCAGTTTACCACAGAAGATGCGAGGGTTAAACTACACAGGCTATATCCATATATTTAAATGACGCAAGGTACTAGTCATGGACTTAATACTCTGTTCTTTTATGGCGAAACATCATGTTATAATGGGAACCATGATACGGGAGTAGGCGGATTGGCTTATTTTCCATGGCAGAATATACCAAAACACCAAGCATCAATGATTCAATGCTTTTCAAGTTCAGATTGGGGTTCTGTTCGAAGA
>CAYGHY010000556.1:0-1550 GCA_964349435.1 uncultured Oscillospiraceae bacterium | reverse complement strand
CTCCTTATACCTGTTGATTATCTTAACACACGTATGATATAATGACAATGTTTATGAATTAATAAGCGAAGGGTGATATTTGAGTGATTAAAGAATTGAATGTGCTTGGGTTGCCTCTGCAACTCGAAGAACTTGAGGTCAAAGACAAGTTGCCATTGGCCTTTATGGGAGATTATGACTTTTACAGAGGTAAAATCCTTAATAAAGAGTTTCTTGTATTTCACTTCAAAGGGGATTACCTGTCGATCCCACGCCTTCAAAAACACTTTGAAATAATACCAAGGTTCTTAGGCATAACGGTCCCTTGTAGCTTATGGCTTGATAAGGTCAGTTCTGCAAGAAGGGAGCATCTGATAAATAATGCTATCCCTTTCTTCGTTGATGAAAAGATGGTATTTCTTCCGTTCCTGGGTACTCAGCTTGAGAAGCGCCAGGATGCAGCACTTAAACCACTTGCAGATAAATTCACGACAGCAGAGCAGTGCGTCTTTTTATGGATCTTGCATAACAAAACTTCAGAGTGCCCTATCAACCGGATCAGGAATGACTTAAAGCTTTCTCAGGCCACTGTGGCAAGGGCTCTGTTGCTTTTTACGAAATACGGGCTTCTGACTTTCAGGGGTAAAGGAACGAGAAAGAAGTATTTCAGAATTGAGGCAAAACAATTTTGGGATACAGGGAAAAAGTATTTGCAGACTCCCGTACAAAAAAGGCTTTTTTTAGAAGATATTGCTCTAATACGCACTATGGAGGCATTTACTGCCGGTGAAGATGCCCTGGCAGAAATGACCATGCTTGAGGTTCCGGAGCATCAATGTAAGGCAGTTTATAAAAAGAGTTTCGACCAATTAAAAGGGTCAGTTGTCGCATCTCCGGATATGCTGCGCTCTGAAAACTATGTAATAGTAGAGCTCTGGAACTATGATCCGGGCCTGTTTGCAAAGACATGTCCGGACAGCTCATCAAAGAGCGGAATTGTAGATATCTTCTCTCTTTATGCCTCTCTTGAAAATCTGACAGAGGATGTGCGTATCGAAAAAGAATTAGAAAAGCTCATGGAGGACTTTTTCAATGGTTAAAGGAATCGAAGTATTTCGCAAACACTTTGCAGTGTTGACGACCCTTAGCCATGTCCTGAAAACTACTGTTTGACTATTGTTTGACGATAGTTTGACCGCCATTACAACCGTTTCACAATTGCCTCCCCATTGTTTCACGCCGGTGTCCTCCCGGCAGTTTCACAATTTATAGACATTTACAATTGATTTTATTAATAATCACGTATACACTAAAAACCGTTTTTATAACTATTTATAAAATATTAAGCTATCTCAGAATGAGGGGAATATATGGATAAAGGACTTGACTCCGACAGAGACAGAACATATATAGAGCCGATCAAATGGTGCCGCTATATAGTAACTACAGCTTACGTCACCGTTGCACTCATTATCCTGGCACATGTGATCTGGTATTTTGCGGCACAAACTATTCTTGCCCATTCATCAGATGTCTATTTGTGGGATTATATTATACTGCCCGCCATAGGC
>CAYGHY010000555.1:0-1553 GCA_964349435.1 uncultured Oscillospiraceae bacterium | reverse complement strand
CGCGACATTCGCATTGTCGAGGTCAGCGGTTCGAATCCGCTATGCTCCACCACCCCAAATCCCTTGAGAAATCAAGGGATTTTTGCTATAATGCCTGTAGGAAACAAGAAATGGACATTGAGGAGTAACATGGATTTTAATGATATTATGCAGGAAATAACGTCTGGCTTAACCGGTAAATCCGAAGATGATATTGCGTATCTAATGCAGCAAGCTGAGCAGTATAAAACGCATCACTTTGCGAAGGAGATAGCACGCGCTTGTGGCAGGTTGATGTTTGATTTGATTCCCAATGACAAAAAAGCTCAATTCGAGCAAGCAATTGGAAATGATTCCGCTGGAATCAGCGCTACACTCGATGAGATTCGCTTTGCGGCATACTATGAAAGACTTCAAAAAAGCGCTGTCCTTGATCGAAGTCCTGGTCAGTAAAGTGGAGACTCTGGAGGCTTTTGCTGACGATGCGGTCAGTGAATATCACACATTCAACGAGCCGTTTGAGGAGATACTGTATTACCATCAGGGCAATCCCGGGAAGCAACTACGGCAAGCGCAATTGCCCTACGCAGATATCTATGCACTGCATGGAAGCATACTTTTTGAATTGAAGAGGTTCGATGAAGCGAGGCATGCTTTAGAGAAAGCGATGCATTGGAATCCGACCAATGCGCCTATCGCCTTTGAACATGCCGAGATCTGCAAGATGCTCGGAGATATGGACAACTATGTGAGCCTAACAAAAGACATTATAAATTTCGCTTTCAGACCAAAAGATCTGGCGAGAGGTTACAGGAATCTCGGCTATTATTTCGCTGAGATGCAGCTGTATGGTGTTGCAGCTAGCTACCTGCACCTGAGTCTATCTTATGAGAAGGAATCGAACGTTGCCCAATCCGGACTGTACTATATCCAGAGCAAAGTTGGGGGCAAACCAATACAACCTTCTGATGAACAGTTCCGCCAATATGCCAGTCACCCGCTTGGAGCGTCGAATACTGTAATTAGCCTGGCGTATTCATATGGAAAACTCATGTTGGATGAGAAGGAATTCGACAAGGCGCGCTATTTCCTGTAGATTGTCTTCGTGCTGACTGATGACGGGGAAGTACAAGAGATGTTGAGGCAATTGCCGGGAAACAGCTAAGGAAGACCATATTGCTTTATAGGAGACTTCACCTAAGCCAGCAAGCCTTCGCAAAAGAGCTTGGTGTAAGTTGCGCAACCATTAACCGATGGGAGAACAATAACCAGAAGCCTTCGCGGCTCGCTCTTCGAATGTTTGAGGATTACTGTAATCAGCACAACATTGATTTCCCTATGCAACACAGGCTTTGCGCTTCCGTTCTTCCCTCTGCCCCCGCACAAGAGTTGCACACCAGTTGCACACCTCCTTACACACCCTCAGTTCCCTTGTGGAATAACGCTTTTTTGATGTCATTTCCGGTAACCGTGTAACTGTGTAACTCTTCCCAAACTTTTCATCATCCCGTATCGGCCTATACCCGCCCTTTCATTTATTTATTTTTTTCCAAAAACCTTACACACTTACACAA
>CAYGHY010000554.1:0-1558 GCA_964349435.1 uncultured Oscillospiraceae bacterium | reverse complement strand
CTCCTCTGAACTGTAAACATCCTGTACAGCATTTCGCCCTATTCTGATATATGCGGCCTCATTGCTGGCCACCAAAGCTTCTATCGTTTTTTTGGTCTCATGCCTGTCTGCGGGCAGTATGATATTTATTCCCGGGATGGCCCTCATAACGGCAATATCCTGCAAGGAGTGATGCGACATTCCCAGAGCTCCATAACTGAGTCCTCCGCTGATGCCAATCAGCTTGACATTTGTCTTTGAGTAGGCAACATCTACCTTAATCTGCTCAATGCTTCTCATGCTCAGAAAGCATGCAGGGGATGCGACATAAGGCTTCTTGCCGGACGCCGCCAGTCCCGCCGCAATTCCTACAATGTTCTGCTCCGCTATTCCCACCTCTACAAACTGTTCCGGCAGCTGCCTGGCAAAGCTTGTCATGGAGGCTGAACCTCTGGAATCGCTTGCAAGCACCACAATATCTTTGTCTATGGAGGCAAGCTCAATAAGTGTATCACAAACAATCTGCCTGTTCGGTATTTTATTCATTGCAGGCATCCCCGATTTTGACAGATAATTCTTTTAACGCTATTTCCAGCTGCTCCGATGTAGGTACACCATGGTGCCAGTGTACAGCATTCTCCATATAGGAGACACCTTTGCCCTTTGTAGTATAAGCCATAACCAGTGTAGGCCTTCCCTTAACTGCAGGGATATTGTCAAGCACCTCAAGCAGCTGCCTGATGTCATGCCCATCCACAGCCACTACTTCCCAGCCGAAGCTCCTCCACTTATCCTCCAGTGCTTCCAAAGCCATAATATCCTCGGTGGATCCGGAAATCTGAAGCTTGTTTCTGTCGATGATGCCTATGAGATTGTCAAGCTTGTAATGAGCTCCCGCCATGGCTGCTTCCCATACCGAGCCTTCAGCCTGTTCGCCATCACCCATCAAGGTAAAGACCTTGTACGCTTTTCTGTTCATTTTTCCAGCCAGAGCCATTCCTGCAGAAACGGAAGGTCCATGCCCAAGAGCGCCTGTATTCATTTCTACACCTGACACTTTATTGTTGGGATGTCCAATAAATTTCGATCCGAATTTACAGAAAGTCATCAATTCCTCTTTCGGGAAAAAGCCCTTGTCCCCCAAAATACAGTATAATGCTTCAACAGCATGTCCCTTGCTTAAAATAAACCGATCTCTATCCTCCCATTTCGGATCATTCGGGTCAACCTTCATAACGCCATAATACAAGGTTGTCAGAATATCCGTACACGAAAGTGATGAGCCAGTATGTCCGGCTTTTCCTTCATAAATCATTTTCAATATATCTATTCGGATCTGTGCGGCCTTTTTCTCAAGAAAATCTATGCTAACCACTTTGTCAACCCCTTTCCAATGCTGTCGAAATTTTGTTAAATAAGTTGGAAAACTAGCCATACCAAATCTTTTTTCATTATATAGAATATGACTTTTTGCCTGACAAACATCAAGAAAATTCGCTTCGCTCATGACTTAAACATAAGCGGATTTATCTTGTTCGCTATGGAACCCTATGGTTCCCTTCGACGGATGCCTTATAGC
>CAYGHY010000553.1:0-1583 GCA_964349435.1 uncultured Oscillospiraceae bacterium | reverse complement strand
GATAAATCTGACTACCTGTGTAAACTGGAAGGTGATGGCAATACAAAATGTCTCCCCATACGAACAATAGATCGCCTGTACGGGTTTGTCATTTTCTCGCTCAACGATACCCCCGATGCATTTACCCCGTACGAGCCCTACTTGCAGAATATTGCCAACGTGATCGCCATGTCGATTGATAACAGGCGGCAAAGGCAGATTCTACAGACGTTCAATGAACAATTGCAGCAGGAAATGGAACATCGCAAGCAGATGGAAGATGGATTGCTGAAAAGCGAGGAAAAATATCGGACCATTCTTGAAAACATTCAGGAAGGCTATTTTGAAGTTGATCTTGCCGGCAACTTCACCTTTTTCAACGATTCAATGTGCCGAATCCTTGGGTATCCCGCAGAAGAAATGACGGGCATGAACAACCGGCAATATACAGACAAAGAACAATCAAAAATAATTTATCAAGTGTTTAATAAAGTTTACAGCACAGCAAAACCCGCCAAAGAATTCGATTGGCAGGTTATAAGAAAAGATGGGGTCAACAGATACATTGAAGTATCGGTGTCTTTGAAAATAAATTCATCAGGCAAACCAATCGGATTCCGCGGTATGGCTCGGGATATCACCGAGCGAAAGCAGGTGGAGGAGGAACTGCGGATTCAAAGGGAGACACTCTCGAAAGTATTCAACAATCTTGATGCTCTCATTTACGTGGTTGATATGAAAACCTATGAAATCGTTTTCATCAACACATACGGGCAAAATATATGGGGTGATATAAAGGGTAAAATCTGTTGGCAGACGATCCAGACCGGCTTGGCCGCTCCCTGTGAATTTTGCACAAACAGCAAACTCGTTGGGCCTGACGGGAAACCGACAGAGGGTGTTGTCTGGGAGTTTCAGAACACTGTCAACAAACTGTGGTACGAGTGTCGGGACAGAGCCATTTATTGGCCTGGTGGCCGTATTGTTAGAATGGAAATTGCTACTGACATAACCGAGCGCAAGAAGAATGACGAACTGATTAAAATCTTAAATGAACAGCAACAGATCATTCTTGATGCTTCTCCGGCAATGATTTTCTATAAAGATAAAGAAAATCGTTTTGTCCGCGTCAATGAGGCGCTTGCCAGGGCAATCGGTATGTCCAAGGAAGAAATTGAAGGGAAAACGCTATGGGAAATATACTCCAAAGAAGAAGCGGATAAATACTGGCAGGACGATAAAGAAGTCATGACTGACGGTAAACCCTCATTAAATATTATAGAAGAGATGACCACCCCCCAGGGGGCTATGTGGGTTCAAACTGATAAAATTCCATACAGAAATTCAAAAGGGGAGATTATAGGTATTATTGGGTTTACGCTTGACATCACCGACCGCAAGCGGGCGGAGGAAGCGCTGCGGGAGAGCGAAGAGAGGTATCGAATATTGGTGGAAAATGCCAGTGATATCATCTTCAGGACGGACAAAATGGGGCGATTCACCTTCGCAAATCCGGTGTCGCTGCTTATTACAGGATACAGCGAAGAGGAAATTATTGGGAAGCATTATGAGCTGTTGGTTCGCCCGGACAAGCTTAAAGAAGT
>CAYGHY010000552.1:0-1583 GCA_964349435.1 uncultured Oscillospiraceae bacterium | reverse complement strand
AAAACAGAGGACGTGATCAAATGCATAGCGCAGGATCCCAGATTACAAGCATAATCCAGAGATTCAAGGAATCTCTGGAACATCAAGGTATAACACCGCAAAGAATCATTCTGTTCGGCTCCAGGGCCCGTGATACCGCCGGAGAGTACAGTGATATTGACTTGATGGTCATTTCCGACGATTTCCGGGATCTGGATTTCATGCAGCGTTGCGCCGTGCTGGGCCGTGCCATCGCGGCCATCATGGAACCCATCGAACCACTGGCGTACACTCCGGAAGAATTCGAACATGCTCAGGAACAAAAAACCGGCTTCCTCTACACAGTACTGGCTGATCAGGAAGCCATTGAATACCGACTTTAAGCCCTATGAGCGACATAGGGCTCAATGATAAGTTCGGCATCGCCAAAAAAATCCACTGGCTTTAGCATTCGCTCCCCTTGTGGCGCTGAGAATTCTCCGGGTACCTCAATATAGTCGTGCTCAGACAGGAACGGCGCATCGCAACTGCGGCAAACAGCGAACTTGTACACAGTCACGTAATACGGGCTGTCTACCGGGTCACCGCTTGGATCGGCAAGGCGAGACTGAGCGTGCATACCGACAACCTGCGCCTCGGTTCTCACGTTACAAGTCTTGCAGTATACCTGAAGGACCTCTGTGGTCGACTCGCCCATTGAAAGCTCCCTTTCATCGCTCAGAAAATCTAACGGCGTGGTCAGCCGCCGAGTTTACGAGGTCGGCTGGACCAATTTGTTGGCCATCTATTCTTCTGGTATTTCCAGTGCGGTCTCTTCCAGGGCTTGTTGAATCAGATCACGATATTCGGAAATGACGTGATAATTGTCCTTTGTCTCACCATGGGTGCCACCCGTTTCAAATTCGATTGCCTGCCTGAGATGGGGATTTGATTTCTTGGTAAGAAATTGTGAGATATTGCTAAGGTAGCGACCACTTTGGCCGATATCGCTCCCGACTCCAGCCTCATACAGCCCTTGCTTCACTTCATCTCGGTTGTATATTCTGTCTTCTTGGCTAATTAACTCCAGGAAAGTGCGAAATCGGGGAGTAAGATCGCTAGGACGGGTAAGTGATTCAACAATCCGTTCCTTTAACTCATCTGGATTCAAATTTGATTTTTCCAAGGAAAAAGAACTCTTTCCAGGCTGTTTCAGCTCTTTTTGTTTACTTTCTTTTTTCTGGATGTAATCCTTTGCTTCTGGGAGCGGAATAATTATCTCTGGATTTATGAAAAGTTCACCCTTTTGATCGAGATATGGAGTTAACCGTACGCATTCGATATCTATTTCTGACTCACGAAGCCACAGCACAGCAGAAATAACTTCTGAGTGAAATTCCTTTGCGACCAAGATTATCCTTTGGCGTTGGTTCAGATCTTCTGGTTCACAGTTGATAAAACCTTCAATTTTGACCTGAGCGTCGTCTCCATCAGTACTAAGATATTCAGAAAAAAGCTTATGGATTTCGTCATGAGAAAAACTGGAGCAGTAAGAAGCATATTTGATCGCCTGCCACTCTACATCTGAACCGGAATTATCTCGTTTCAACTCGATGACAACCAAG
>CAYGHY010000551.1:892-1586 GCA_964349435.1 uncultured Oscillospiraceae bacterium | reverse complement strand
TCTTATATCAATTAAATTTACGCCGACCATCTTTTCAATTAAATTTTTTTCAAAGCCTTCGCTTGAGCTTGCAAGATCTTTTTGCCCCAAGTAAAGAGGTTTTCTTATCACACTGCTCCTGATAGATATTCCGGGTTGTAAGACTCCGTTTATATAAACACCCGGCGATTCATCGAGAATTCTTGATATGGCAACTTTCTGTCCATAAGAATCTACCGCTTCTATAACGGCTTTTCCTCCGCTTCCCATAGCATATTCAACAAGTTTCTGCCTGTAAACGCTGTCTTGAGCGTTATTTTCAACAGGAATGTCCATTACATATCTTAATGTCTCCAGAATAGCAGATTTTCCGCTGCCTCTTATTCCTATCAATGTGTTTAGTTCATGAGAGAAAAAAACATCTTGCTCCCCCAAGAAACCGCCATTGCATTTGAATGAAATGTTCTTTATATAAGAATGCTGAGGTTGCCCAGGATCATTACAGGCCACTCTGTATTTATGATCCATAAGCGCAAATTTGACTGCTTCAAAGGTGAATTCACCAATTTTTAACCAGCACCCCGGATCTCTTCCGATATCCTCGATACTTTTACAATCGGATCCCTCTACTTTGGCAGGGAACCAGTCACCCCACAATTTTCTTACTTCTGCCTCACGGTCCCTGGTACGCACTTTTTGCAGACCTAAGACATGT
>CAYGHY010000551.1:0-882 GCA_964349435.1 uncultured Oscillospiraceae bacterium | reverse complement strand
CCCATCTTGCTTTCCAATATCTGCGAGTCTGTTATTACCAAGTTCTGACCACAGGCCTCGTTCTGCCTCAACGTGAGCAAAGATGAGGAAGAAGTCTCTTCCGTTAAGCACATGCGCTTCCAGCATTTCAACTATCTCGATGAGATGCTTGTCGCCACGGCTACCGTTGTTTTCGTATTCATTCGGTGTCTTGCCGGGAAAGATCGAATTGAGAAAATGGGTAATATGAAACGCTTTGTCATCAAGCCATTTCTCATTAAATATTATCAATACATGAATTCCGCCTTCTCCTTCAGCTACAGAAAGTTCCGTTCCAGGGAGAAGATATATTTCATTTCTTCTTGCAAGGCTTGATATCTGCCTATATTCTTCATAGTCAAATTTATTGTGATTTGTAATAACGCCCAAGTGGATACCTTTTTGTTTCAGGGCATTCACATAATTGCTAACAAAATAACTGTCATCCCCATTGTAATTAAAACATTTGAGGTCTTTTTGCGTGTGGAGGTGGAAATCTGCTCTAAGCCATGTAGAACCGTGTTTGAAAATGTTCTCTTTGTTTTCCATTATAGACAGCCCCCCTAAAACCAACTGTTAACAACAGTATATCACGGTAAACTGCTATTAAAATTCAAACGCGTGACGCCTTTGTTTTAATTTCTACGATATTCTAATCCACTTTTACATTGTTAGATGCGTTCGAAGAGTCGCTTTGCGACGGGAAGTGTTGCTTCGTGACGAGAAGGGTTAGATGCGTGCGAAGTGTCGCTTTGCGACGAGAAGTGTTGCTAAGCAACGAGAAGTGGTTGAGAAGTAGTTGTTTAAATGCTTCGAAACCATTCCGTCGGCTTCGCCGACACTTCTCGCAGGCTTCGCCTGCAC
>CAYGHY010000550.1:0-1588 GCA_964349435.1 uncultured Oscillospiraceae bacterium | reverse complement strand
TTGAGACAAATATCTCCTTGATGATTCTCGACATGGAGAAAGATGCATTCTTCAGTATATGCGAAAAGGTATATGATAAATACAAAATACCAGGAGAGAACAGCATTTGTATTTCAAGTGAAGATTCTATCCCTCAATTGGCGAGAAACAAATGGAAACTGTTGGTGGCATCAGATAAAAACTTGCCCTGATCTAAACCTAAACCGCAGCCTGGAGATCATGTGTCCTTAGACCTTTCAGTAATAACGGACAAAAAGATTTCAGATCAACTTGTGAAATCCGTCAATGATTTTCTGCAGGCAAGTGGATTTTGTAAAGATGAATATGGTTATTACGCGGCGTCCGATACCATTTCTGTCAATCTATACGTCGATATGGAACCTGAAATAGACGAATTTTGGACTGATGACCCCCCAGGAGCGGTATGGTTTATGCCTCTGTTTCAAATCGCTCTTGAATCAAGGCATAATATAGAATCCCATGAAACCAGTTATCGTCTGGCAGGAGAATTGGCAAATCTCCTTGATGGTTTCGTTTATGATAATCAGGTAGGCGTTGTGTATGACTCAGATGGGCAGCCCTATGACCATTATGGAACGGGCAGGAAGTTTGAAAAATATGGCGCCGGAATAGGTCTGTTCATGGGATTTGCGGGGTTGATGCGTGATATTTTAGGAAGCAGACAATAATTATGGTTTCATTCTGAAGAGGATTATTTCATGCAATTGATTATTCATCGGGGCGCACATCAGGTAGGCGGCAGTTGCGTGGAACTCAGCCATATGGGTTCCACGCTTCTTCTGGATGTTGGGCTTCCGCTTGATAGCAGCTCTGACGATGACCAGGAAGCAAATCTGCCGCAGCCTTTATTTGATGAAATACGCAAGGGGATAAAGAAAATTAATGGTGTGCTTCTTTCTCACGCCCACATGGATCACTATGGCCTGGCCGGAATGTTGCCACAAGACATACCGATATACTGCGGACGTGCCTCGGCTGACCTGATGGACATCACTTCAAAAATAAGACCTCTCAATTTACGACCGGTTGCTCCACAATATTTTAAAAATAGAGAGCCGTTCAACATAGGAACTTTCTCGATTACACCTTACCTCATGGACCATTCAGCCTTTGACTCATATGGTTTCCTTATCTTTGCGGGCGGAAAAAACATTTTTTACACAGGTGATTTTCGTGCTCATGGAAGAAAAGCAAAGATGTTTCATTCCCTGATCAACAACCCCCCTACTGTAGATATTTTAATCATGGAAGGCACAATGGTCGGTTCGCGGTCAGATGAACTTGCGCCTACAGAGGAAGAACTTGAAGCAAAGTATGAGCAGGCGATCTCAGAAACATCGGGCATTGTGATGGTAAGTGCCTCCAGCCAGAATATCGACCGTTTGGTTACCATCTTTAAGGCTGCGAAGCGTTCTCAAAGACTTTTCATTATAGACTTTTATGCTGCCGAAATCCTCGAAAGACTTGGTAAATATGCAAACATACCACAAGCGTCCTGGCCCAGAGTCAAAGTATGTTACCCACAGTTGCTCGCCAGAAGGTTTGAAAAGCTTGGATTAACATATAT
>CAYGHY010000549.1:0-1590 GCA_964349435.1 uncultured Oscillospiraceae bacterium | reverse complement strand
CTGTGGCCATGTTTTTTGATGTAAAGCAATTGCTGATCAAGGTCAAAGTCAGGGTTGACCCGATTCCCCAAGCCAGGCCGTTGAGTCCTCTGAAGGCAATGAGCATCCAATAATTGGTTGAAAGCGTTAAGCCAAAGACAGATATAAGCATTACTGACAGACATATTCGCAGCATAAGCACTTTGTTTTCGTTATCTACCACTTGGCCCGATATTGGCCGCATCAACAAGGCGCACATTGCGAATATGCCGGAAAGAAGACCAATGGCCTGAGCGCTTGCGCCCATCTCATTTGCGAATTTCGGCAAGGAGACAGAGAGCATGGTGCTTGAGCTATAATTGAGAAAAGCTATTGTCAGAATTGCCAGAAATAAACTGTTTGAAAAAGGCGACTTCTCGCCATCCGTTTTTCTAAATAACGAAAGAATATTCATTCTGCGCTTACCTTTCCAAAACCATGTTATCAGGCAAAAGACATTTCATTGCTCCGGCAACACACCAAATTCATAAACCGTTCTAGAGAACAATCTGCTGCCCTTGGCAAAAATCGGAGAATCAAACTGTGGGCAGTTGACTGCATTGGGCACGAATTGAGTTTCCAGACAAACGGCGCAGTATCCTTCATAAATTCTCCCGTTCTTCCCCGTCTTATGTCTATCAGGAGGCGGTGTGAACAGGATTATTGCGGGCATATCGGTGTAGACAGTCATTGTGCGTCCACAGCTGGAGGAGATCAGCTTTGCCGAAAAATCAGTTTTTTCTTTTTCCAGGATATAGCAATCGTCATAATTCCTGGATTCTATTGAAATTCCTTTATCACTTGAAGCGAGCGCTTCGCCAATGTTCCGCAGTGTGCTAAAGTCGAACCGCGTATTTTTGATACCGACAGACTCTCCTTCAGGGACCCCGGAATCGCCATTTTTCGCTCTCAGCACTGAGTTGATCTGCAGGTCATGTTCCCGTATGTCACTTCCAGTCAGATTGAAGTACGCATGATTGGTAGGACATAACACCGTATCTCCATCTGCTGCCATGTCATAGAATATTTCCAACCTGTGCTTATCATCAAAGCTGAAGCGCACTTTAACTTCAACGCTGCAATCAAACCCGCCTTCACCTTTATCATTTAAATAGAAGTCAACGCCATTGCCAGCTTCGTCCACTTCAGCGCGAAAGAGTTTATGAGCATAATTCCCGCTGGCTCCATGTAAAAAATGACCGTTCCTATTGCACTCGAGTTGTATTTGCTTCCCGTGTATTTCAAAACGGCCATATGCAATCCGATTGGCACAGCGCCCTATGGTAGAGCCTGCATAAGGCCGGTCTTCGAGGTCAGCGGCATCGTAAGCGCCCAGTACTACATCCCTGAGATTACCTTTTGAGTCCTTGATATATACACTATGGATAGTTGCGCCGTAATCAAGCAATGTGACATGCTCTCCCTCGGAATTATATATGGTAAACTGGTTGACTTGTTTTCCGTCAGACAGTTCACCATACACGCCCTTTTTAACCATCAATATCACTCCATCTTTTTTTCAGCTTGATATATAATCGAATTCTGGATCAACAATACCTCTTCTTTATATTC
>CAYGHY010000548.1:0-1595 GCA_964349435.1 uncultured Oscillospiraceae bacterium | reverse complement strand
GAAACAAGGGAGAAACAAAACTTTGGAAACTGCAGAACGTACAGGCACAGAAAAAGCGGCTGGGATGCCGATGCTCACGCATACAACGCCGACGGAATCGGCGGGGGATGTGAAAGAGTGTGTCAAGCGGGCTGAGACTAAACACAAAGCCGATGAGTATCCCGAAGAAACAGGAAGGCTTTTAGACCGCATGGTTGAGCGAGGAAACATGAATACAGCCTACAGTAAAGTGGTGAAAAACGGCGGAGCAGCAGGGGTTGACGGAGTGACAACGAAGGAATTGCGTGCATACATTGAAACAAATTGGGCTGTAATCAGGAAGGAACTGCTGGAAGGCAAATACAAACCGAAACCCGTCAGGCGGGTGGAAATCCAAAAGCCAAAGGGAGGAGTGCGACAATTGGGCATTCCGACGGTTATGGACAGGCTGATACAGCAGGCGATGTACCAGGTGTTGGAACCCATATTTGAGCCGACATTCTCTGACAACAGCTTCGGGTTCAGAAAGAACCGTGGAGCGCATGACGCAATAAAGGCATGCAAAGGGTATGTTAAAGAAGGGCGCAAATATGTGGTGGATATAAGGAAATTCTTCGACGAAGTTGACCACGTTATACTGATGAATAAGGTAAGAGAGAAGATTAGCGACAAAAGAATGATAAAGCTGATAAAAGCTTACCTTAAAGCAGGGGTAATGATGGAAGGCATAGTTGAGCCGAGCGATAAAGGGACGCCGCAAGGCGGACCGCTATCACCGCTGTTGTCAAACATAATGCTTGATGAGCTGGACAAAGAACATGAAAAGCGCGGGCATTATTTCGCCAGATACGCAGATGACTGCAATATCTATAATTCTTGGGAAAGAGCCAAGGATAAATGTGGCAAAAGAATCATTGGTAAGATTAAAAGGCAAACTAAAGAAAATATTCAGGACAATGAAATATCTCACAATGAAGGGGCTGATAAAAGAATTGAACAAAATATTAGCCGGTTGGATTGAATACTTTAAGATTGCCGAAACGAAAACTTTTGCGATAGAAACCGATGAATGGATAAGACGGAAACTGCGCAGGAAAATCTGGAAGGACTGGAAAAATCCATACACAAGAGCCAGAAACCTGAAAAGCACAGGAATAGATGAAAGGCGGGCTTTTCGGTCAGGCTATAATGGAAGAGGCAACTGGTGGAACGCAGGGTCAAGGCACATGAATCAAGCCTGCCCGAATAAGTACTTCAAGGATTTAGAACTCGTTTTTATGGCGGAAAGACTTGCTGTAACTTAAAAGTTTCAGGAACCGCCCTGTGCGGAACCGCATGCAGGGTGGTGTGAGAGGACGGCGGGCGAAAGCCCGCCTCCTACTCGATTGGTTGTAAAGGCCTACGAGGGCAAGTCCCGCAAACGGGAGAAGGGGAATTGCCTGTTATTATTCGCTGTTTTAAAACACACTTTTTCAAACAGTATCAGTATAGATGCTGTCAGGCAGTGTGTGTTATTGAAAAAAATTATGTGCCGGTTAATTTCTACCCTCCGTTAAGGGCGAGGGATGTTTTTCTTATTAACAGATTAGAACAAAAGCCCCTCACCTTAATCCTCT
>CAYGHY010000547.1:0-1597 GCA_964349435.1 uncultured Oscillospiraceae bacterium | reverse complement strand
CTTCAGTGTAGTTCTTCGGAAAAGATATAGCGGAAGTTATATTTTAACGATCCCTCAGGGGAAGGAGGATTGTATGGAAAATCAATTGAAGCTGGGATTCGCACCTACAAGAAGATTTGTCTTTAGCAAAGAGGACGCATATAAGTTCAAGAATCTTACCAAAGAAAAAATAATGGATTATGGCATACAGGTTGTGGATCTGGAGGGCATAAATGAAGAGGGTCTGCTATATGACAATAATGCGGATGCGGACAAAATAATAAAGAGGTTTATGCAAGAAGAGGTGGATGCTGTATTTTTTCCACACTGCAATTTCGGAACGGAGGATACAGTTTCAAGAGTGGCAAAAGCGCTAGGAAAGCCTGTCCTCCTGTGGGGACCGAGGGATGAAGAGCCTCTGGCTGACGGATTTCGCCTGCGTGATACTCAGTGCGGTTTATTTGCGACGGGCAAGGTTCTGAGAAGATTCAATGTACCTTATACCTATATTGTTAACAGTACATTGAACAGCAAGGTGTTCGAAAGAGGATTTAGAAATTTTTTATCCGCCTCCAAGGTTGTGAAAGCATTTCGGAAATTAAGAGTGCTGCAAATTGCTCCCAGACCGGCAGGCTTCTGGACCATGATTTGCAACGAAGGAGAATTGCTGGAGAGGTTTGGAATTGAGATTTATCCCATTACCCTGATAGATATACAGAACGCAACTCTTACAGTAGAAAAGGAAGCAGGCGAACAATTGAAGCAGGTAGTTGACTTTATAAAAGCCAGATTGGACTGCAGCGAGGTGAGCGAAGATGCAATTAAAAGGATTGCAGCTCTCAAAATCGCAATGCTGAGCTATGTGAGGGCTCATGGCTGCTCGGCGGTTGCTATTCAATGCTGGAACGCATTGCAGCATAGTATTGGAATAGTACCCTGTCTGGCTAATTCACTTCTGACGGATGAGGGTATTCCTGTAGCATGTGAGACGGACATTCACGGCGCGATTACATCTATAATGGCACAGGCAGCAGCAATGAATGGAGCAGCACCGTTTTTTGCCGATCTTACAGTTAGGCATACAGAAAATGAAAACGGTGAATTGCTGTTTCATTGCGGAAATTTCCCGGTTTCTCTGGTTGCCGAGGGCTGCAGACCAAAATTCAGGAAGCATTTTCTGTTTGACTCTCACGCTCCGGGCACACAAGAGAGCGAAATAAGAGGCGGTGATATTTCTATAGTCAGATTTGATGGAGATCATGGCGAATATCAGTTATTTCTGGGCAAGGCAAAAGGCATCAAGGGAGCTTATACCCGAGGGAGTTATGTATGGGTGGAGGTAAATGACTGGCCGCTATGGGAGGAAAAACTGGTAAAGGGTCCATATGTCCATCACTGTGTAGGAATACATGACAATGTCATTCCGGCTTTATATGAAGCCTGCATTTACATACCGGGATTGAAGCCTGATCCCGTTGATCCAACAGAAGCTCAGATACAAGCCTGGCTTAGGGGAAACGATTAGCTTCAATCCTCTTTTTCAAAGCATAGGAATTTATAAATATCCTAAAAAATTCCTATGCTGGGGTTTGGAAAGGGGACTCCCCTTTCCCGGTTT
>CAYGHY010000546.1:0-1599 GCA_964349435.1 uncultured Oscillospiraceae bacterium | reverse complement strand
TTTTCATGATAACCGCCTCCCATAATTTCTTAAACGCAAGAATTATAAGGCCGGTCCCCGCTTCCTTTCTCGCTTTTGAATTTTTGCTAGCCTCGATTTCCACGGTCCCGAATTCAACTAACATTTAGATTTTAACTGGCAACATATACCATCAACTAAAGTTAAAAAGCAGCTTTTTCCCATCAAGCCAGGGCACATGTACCGTTTCCTCGGCAAATCCGGCCGCAATCAAAAAAGGATTGTGTGCTTTACGGGCAAACCGCACTACGACCTCGTCTTCGGTAATTGTGACTCTGCCGGATAGGTCAAATATCTTTCGAAAGAGGGTTTTCGCTGTGCTTTTCACATATTCCCGCCCTATTCTTTCGCTCATCAAGCGATAAAGAGATCCGGCGATGAGCGTAATCTGCAGGTCAAAATCTACTTTAAGGCCAACCATTGATGATAGCGCGTCCAGATGAAAAAAGTTGATTGCTTCGGCGATCCCATTTTCAATAATCATTCGTTGGGCGTAGCGAGTTATCAGCTGAACAGAAGAGGCATCAAGTTGGTTGGTCAGCAAGATTGTCGGTTCCTCATGCCCAAGCTCGGTGATGGCGAGCTGCCTTACCGGCGCCTGGCAACCTTTAAGTTTGAGCTGCTTTTCCATGACCCGAGGATTACGGTATTGACGGGTAAGCGCAGGCAGATGAATACGCTGCCAGCTTGATAGCGGTGCCCCGAATATTTCACTTAACATTTTTTTGGAACGACGGCGTAAGGTTATAAATCCGATGCCCAGTTCACTTAACTGGTTTAAATGTGCATAAGTGGTCAACCCAGAATCAAAGACGAGTTCTTTCGGGTAGCTGCCTGTCCTTTCCTTCCACCACCGGGAAAACTTCAGTATCTCACTATCTCTTTGCGCTTTGGGGACCTCGGCATGATTTCATAATTTTTACAAATTAAGTCCGTTTTTCGTAAAAAACTCAGTAATTATGCCACTTTAAGACATTGTAATGTTAGCTATATGCATTACTTAAACATCAAAGGTCAATCGACGCTTTCAGGACACAGGTTATAAGAGCCTGGTTTTCGGCGCTACGAAGAAGAAGCCATCAAGCCAGACGTCTCACGTGGGAAAGGTTCGAACGACTGATAGAAACATGGGTCCTAAAAGCAAGGATACTGCATCCATATCCAAGCGAAAGGCTTCGCGTTACACACCCAAGGTAGGAGCCGTATGAGGTAATTCCTCATGTACGGATCTGTGCGGGGGGCGCCGCGGAAACGGGCGTCCCTACCGCAAATGTTGACAACTTTTATAAAGCAAATGACCTGGCCACATATAGTGGTTAAACCTGCCGAGCATTATAAGGTTAAGAGCGCGGCCTGCTTCCGCTGCCCCGTGGCCTGCACCCAGGTCTGCGAGGTAAAAGAAGGCGATTACAAGGGCATGCACGAGCGAGGTTTTAATACTAAGTCAATCGCGCTGTCTCAAAGAAAACAGAGAAAACAAGCTCTCAAACAAAAAAATAGCCTTGACAGCCGTGCTGTCTCCGGTTAAAATTATCACCATAACGTTAACGCGATGAAGAGGAATCAGTAGGATCGCAGTTT
>CAYGHY010000545.1:0-1608 GCA_964349435.1 uncultured Oscillospiraceae bacterium | reverse complement strand
AAATATTGTTGTTGCCTTACTTGTGAAATATTGTTGTTGCCATTCACACTAAATAACATGCAAAAACTAACCAATTTTTCTGCTGAATTCGTAAATGTCACCCTGATAATTCGTCACCATGTTTCCTGTTTTTACATCAATGAACACTATGGCAGTATCATTCTCGTTGTCGGAAACCTTGATAGTCAGAACACCGTCCTTAAAGGACCCCTGATACTTTCCGTCAGCATTCTCGTATACAAACTGGCCGTCATTTTCTGTAATCTTCACTAAACGGGCTGCATCATTTATGTCAGTCCATTCGCCAAGCAGCTTCTCGATACTTGAAGTTTCAGCTTCATTTTCGGCATCCGCTTTATCTGCAGCCGCAGCGGCAGCAGTATCGGGAACCGGCACTTGCGCAGCCTCCTCCGCGAGTTTCTCAACCACCTGTTTTTGTGCCTCCTCAGATATCGCAGTTGTTTTGTTGGTATTCTCTCCCTTACTTCCACCGCAGGCAGTCAGACTGAAAATCAAGATAGAAGCCAGAAAAACAGCCCAGATTCTATTTTGTATCATTTGTATCACCTCCTCGCAAATAGATTCAAAAATTATTTCGATGTATGTACAATTTGCCGGTGCTCAATTCCTATTCGTGTAGAAATTCAAGGAAAACCATTGGCTTAACCCTTTACAGCTCCTATCAGAACACCCTTGACAAAATATTTCTGCAGCCAAGGATATACAATAATTATTGGTATAGTTGCGAACATAATGGATGCCGCCCTGATTACTTCAGGTGCATATGCGTTGGCATTTCCTTCCGCAGAAAAAGATTCAGTGGACTGTGCAGCGCTGACCAAGTAAAACAGCCTTAACTGAAGAGGGAAAATTTCTCTTGAGGTGATATACAGATATGCATCCTGGAATGCATTCCATCTTCCAACTGCAAAAAACAAAAATATAGTTGCGATAATAGGCTTTGACAAAGGCAGGATAACCCTCAAAAGTATCCCCATATGGCTGCAGCCGTCAAGCTTGGCGGATTCTTCCAGGCTGTCGGGAATAGAGGTCATCATAAAGGTCCTCATTAGAATCATGTTGTACGGACTGAGTGCAAAAGGAAGAATGAGAGCCCATACCGTATTCATAAGGCCAAGCCTATTTATGTTTATGTAATGGGGTATCATTCCGGCATTAAAGTAAAAGGTAAATAATATAAGCAGCATGAATAAGCCTCTCCCTTTAAAACCTCTTCTCGACAGAGGATATGCAAGCGCAATTGTTAGGAGAAGTCCAAGGACTGAAAAAACAAGTGTCATCCAAACAGTCAGAAACAAGGATTTAATCATAGACTCATCTGTGAAGACTTCCTTATATGCATTAAATGTGGCCTCAACCGGGAATATTGTCACCTTCTGCGTCATAACTGCTTCATTACTGCTGAGAGATAATGCAAATACATGTAAAAATGGTACCAGACATATGACTACAGTAAATGCAACTAAAAAATAACATATAAAATCGAATGCTTTATTTTTAAATGCCGGTTTCATTGGCTCCTGCCTCCTTAATTTCTTCCGGAATACTCCCTGTAAGTTCAAGTTACAAAGCTTGCAGGGGAAAGTC
>CAYGHY010000544.1:0-1617 GCA_964349435.1 uncultured Oscillospiraceae bacterium | reverse complement strand
CCACCTGATAGGCGGAGTGTTACTTGGTGCAAAGATAATATAATACCGGATGGCTGATTTGAAAAACTGTGATATAGGTGTGCATACAAAATGACGAAAATGAATTTTGTAAAAGCCGTTAAATTGTATTAAAATCAGAGTGATTAGACAAATGAAAACTATGATTTTAATACTTTTTGTATGTCACCTGCCCGACAGGTGAGGAGATAGCAATGATTAGAGTGGCTTATGACAGAATTAAGGCTTATGATAAGGAATTTATACTTTTCTTGATGGTTGGTGTATTTTTAGGCTTTGGACAGAGTGTGGATGGGTCAGCCATCAACAACTTTTTAAAAGAAAAATTTGGAATGCTGATTCTGCAGAGATCGGCGCTTGAAATGCCGCGGGAGTTTCCAGGCTTTTTGGTATTTATCATCACCGGGTTTTTGTATTCAATGGGTGACGTTAGAATTGCGGCGATAGCCAATGTTCTTGCTGCTGCAGGCATGTTTCTGCTGGGTGTAATACCGCCGGAGTATTCCTTTGTTATTGTTAGCATTTTTATTTACAGCTCGGGACAGCACTCATATATGCCAGTATCAAATTCCATTGCTATGAAATTTGCCAGTGATGGTCGGTTGGGGAGAAAACTCGGACAGGTGAGTGCAGCAAATACGGCGGCTCTGGTTTTTGGAAGCGCTGCTTTATTTGTGCTTTTCAGATTCGTGAAGTTAAGCTATACGGTGGCATTCATGTTTGGAGCGGCAGCTTTTTTAGCAGCTGCGATTCTGCTCATGTTTATGAAGCCGAACAAACCCTTGCAGACAAAGAAAAAATTTATATTTAGAAAAGAATATAAAGTGTTTTACATTCTGAGTGTCTTGTATGGAGCGAGAAAACAAATCTTTATTACCTTTGCCCCATGGGTTCTTGTAGATGTATTCAAGCAAAAGGTTACAACCATGACCCTGCTGTTTTTTATCATCTCCGTAATTTCAATTGGGTTCAGGCCGCTGATAGGTAATCTTATCGATAAAGTAGGGGAGAGATTTATATTAAGTGCCGAAGCTTTCATGCTTATCTTTATATGCCTCGGCTACAGCTTCGCCGATGTCATTCTACCGGCAAAGGGAGCGGTTTTACTTATTTGCGTCTGTTATGTGCTGGATCAGCTCTTTAATGCAGCTTCCATGGCGCGGTCGACTTATCTTAAAAGGATATTGTTGAGTGGGGATGATCTTTCTTCTACGCTGTCTCTGGGAATCAGCATTGACCATATCATGTCCATGTTCCTGCCGGTTATAGGAGGGCTTGTATGGTATGGAAGCGGCAGTCAGGGCTATAAATACGTTTTCCTTGGAGGAGCTGCAGTTGCTGTGCTTAACTTTATTACAATCAGGCATGTGCGTGTGCCCAGATAAATTGCAGGAAAAGGAAATACAGAGTCCCTATTTGGAACTCTGTATTATCTCTGACACGAAATTTTATCCGGGTTAAACAAAAGAGAGTCGTTCATTGAACGAGTGAGTTAATTATACTAGTGCTAATGTACCATGTCAATATGTAGATAGTCCTATTTATTCAAAGCATAGGAATTTATAAATCTCCTAAAAAATTCCTATGCTGGGGTTTGGA
>CAYGHY010000543.1:0-1628 GCA_964349435.1 uncultured Oscillospiraceae bacterium | reverse complement strand
GTATTATAATCAGTCTCACCGCATCAGTTGTTGTGATGATAATGACCTCCTGTGAGCAACGTCAGAAGAATGAACAACATAATGTTTCAATTGAACATGAAGAGACAGTTGCCAACAAAAATATAAAGCCGGATGAAAGCGGCTATGCCGACGTAAACGGGTTAAAAATGTATTATGAGGTATATGGCAACGGTAAACCTATTCTGCTGCTGCATGGTTCTTTCATGAATATACCGCTAAATTGGTCGCAGTTTATACCCCTGATGGCAAAAGATCGAAAAGTAATCGTGGCTGAAATGCAAGGACATGGCCGCACAAAGGATATACCACGGGAACTTAGTTACGAAGGTATGGCTGATGATGCATCTGATTTGCTTCAGCATCTTAAAATTGATAGTGCAGATATATTGGGTTATAGCATGGGCGGTGGAGTAGCCTTTCAACTTGCAGTGCGCCATCCTGTGCAAGTACGCAGACTAGTGGTGCTGTCTGGCACCTACACGCACGATGGATGGTGGCCTGATGTGGAAGCAATGTTTGCTACGTTTACCGCAGATATGTTCAAGGGAACACCAGTTCAAACACAATTCGACAGCTTTGGAAATGATCCGGCCAATTTCTCCGAATATGTGAGAAAAGTGATTAGTATAGACCTAAAGAAATATAATTGGTCGAAGGATGTAAAGAAAATACAAGCTCCGATATTTATGGTTATTGGAGATGCTGATGGCGTGCGATACGAGCATGCATTGGAGTTATTTGTTGCTAACGGAGGTGGAAAAATGGGCGATATACATGGCTTGCCTAAATCACGCATGGCTATTCTACCCGGTACAACGCATATAGGTATTATACAGCGAACGGATTGGTTGATACCGATGATAACTGATTTTCTCGATTCCGACCTAATCTCAACGCCTCCTACATTTTAGAGGTTTTGTGAATTCTCATAGAATACCAAATTGATGATAAGCAATACTTGACAGCCTCAAAAAAAATGCGAAAACAAACAAACGGAAGAAGGAAAAGCAATCAACGCTTCTTTAAAAGTAATTGCCAGGGAACTAGAACTGAATCCGAGCCTCTCTACATCTTATACGCGAAACAGTTATATCTCCCATCTTGTAAGCGAACTACTGGTCAATCCAATTGTGGTACGGAAGATGGTCGGGCATAGTACCAAGAAGGATGTCACTGCCGGATATGTGAACCTGACTGCAAAGAAGAGATTAGAGATCAATTCCAAACTGTTGAATCCCGGGAAAAAGTATACAGCAATAAATTCCGGGAAAAAGATATTGTGATCGCACAGCGTTGATTTTCGCAACAATGCGATTTGCACTCACAATCCATATCGCAAGACAACGAAGGTTATTGCATCCACATAGACGATAATACATCCCGGTAATGCATCATGGAGAGTTGCGGAATTAGCGGTTCAGGTTCATGTCTACTATTCTTCATGGATTTTTTGATGCTTCGTAACTTCTTACATCTTCTTCTGTTGCTTCTTCTACCCACCAGATTTCATTTGTTTCAGGCAAAATATACACTCTTACGGGAATATCTTCTTGCTCGGAATCTTTCAGAAGTTTCAGGAATTTAGTCCCATATATGTCATGTATTTT
>CAYGHY010000542.1:0-1630 GCA_964349435.1 uncultured Oscillospiraceae bacterium | reverse complement strand
GTTTATATGGGGTCTATAGTGTTTTATAAAAATAAAAAAAGCGGCGTTACTTATGCGTATGAATCCACTCCCTACTGGGATAGAGGAAAACAACAGGGACGTTCTAAGCGCAAGTGCATAGGGCAGGTCGATCCTAGAACCGGTGAAATCATTCCTAATCGCCCAAAAGATAGTCGAAGCACCAATGAAACGTGCGTGAAAAAACGTGGCCCAAAGCCAACTGAACACAGTAAGAGAACCTTTTATGGCGCTACATACCTGTTTGATGAAATTGGTAGAAAACTCGGTGTCACTGAGGACTTAAGGAGATGCTTCCCGGATACCTACGAAAAGATACTGTCTATAGCATATTTTCTTATTCTTGAAGACAGGAATTCGTTAAGCCGTTTCTCACATTGGGCTGCCATACATAAGCACCCGTTTACCGATGACATCCCTTCACAACGTAGCAGTGAATTATTTGCATCCATTACCGAAGAAGATAGACTAAAGTTTTTCAGCCTACAAGGAAAGCGCCGTTCTGACAAGGAGTACTGGGCATACGATATTTCAACTATATCAAGTTATTCCAAATGCTTGAGGCAGGTTCAATATGGGCATAACAAGGAGCATGATCCTCTGGCACAAATAAACCTTGCACTCCTGTTCGGGCAAGAATCGCAACTGCCATTCTATTATCGTAAGCTCCCTGGTAATATAACCGACGTAAAGACGGTGAAGAATCTCCTTGCAGACCTTGGCTATCTTGGATACCAAAAGGTACATGTTGTCATGGACAGGGGTTTTTACAGCGAGGATAATGTCAACGGTCTATTCCATAATCATGTAAAGTTCCTGTTAGGTGTCCGTCTTTCACTAAAGTTTGTAAAAACAGTGCTTGAACAATATAGAGATTCTATCCGTACCTGGAGTAATTACAATAAGGAATATGATACATACATGGTATGTATCCCTGTCGAGTGGGACTATACACAAGAACGTCCGTACAAGAGGGATATGATTAAAGAGAAGAGGCGAATGTACATGCATCTTTATTCCAACTGTCAGAAAGCGGTTGATGATGAACTGGAATTCACAAAGAAAATGATAATGCTTAACGAGGAACTGGAAAGCGGCAACATGGTACCAGAGCATAAAAAACTCTATGAAAAATACTTTGATATGAAGAGCACCCCGGTGCGAGGAGCTAGAATAACAGCGAGGCAGGAGGAAATGGACGAAGCAAAGAAGAGCTACGGCTATTTTGCACTCATCAGCAACGAGCTAAGAGATCCTGCTGAGGCATTAAAAATATATCGGAACAAAGATCTTGTTGAAAAGGCATTTAATAACATCAAGGAGCGCCTTGATTGCCGCAGACTTGCAGTATCCTCGGAACTAAGCCTCGATGGCAAGCTGTTTGTCGAATTCATTGCTCTCATATATCTTTCCTACATCAAAAAACAGATGCAAGACCAAAAATTGTTTAAGGATTATACTATTCAGGGTGCTCTCGATAAGGTTGACCTTATTGAATGCTTTGAAAGACCTGGTTGTGAATTGCGTGTAGGAGAAATGACTGAGGCGCAGAAAAATCTTTATAGCCGTATGGGTGTTAACCCTCCTACATAGTTATAATGGATTCGGGAAT
>CAYGHY010000541.1:0-1636 GCA_964349435.1 uncultured Oscillospiraceae bacterium | reverse complement strand
TAGTCTTCCCTGCGCCGTTTGGTCCGGCAATGATGAGGATTCTGCTTCTCCCTGTACGGCTCATTTCATTCCATCCATGCATATAAGTACAACAGATAATGAAGCGTATGCAAGGATAAAGATTACGTTATTGATCTTGTTTAATCAACTGGACCGATAGCCACCGTATGGGCAGTGTTAATCTACAGATGAAGACACATAAAAATATCCGTATTTGCAGGACAACATATCCGATGATTCGCTTCACTACAAACGCAATTCAGTAGAATAAGCGGAGGCTTGCCACGGAGGACTTGTATTTGAACTTCAGGGATCTAAAGGTCGATAAACTCTATCGATTCGATGAGTATGGCATTCAACACCATCTGACCGGCTGTGAAGCGCACCGCCTTTTGGAATAATGTCTCGTCGTTGAGATGCTAAGGCAACAGGCCTGATCCATACCTATCATGCAGAGGTCCGGTTTTATCAACGTTGACCTTTCATCCATTCCTTTCCCCTCGCTGTCAACCGATACCGCTGGAGGCGACTCCGGGGTTTATCGGGAATGGTCATTTCGAGAAGTCCTTCGCCTATTAGTGGATTCAGGTATTTATTCCGGAATTTTGTTCTGTTTGTCCAGGATAGCGCTGCCATGAGATCAGTTATACCTTGAGGGGTATGGCAGAGGCTCAATATTTTCAGGAGATCGTCTTCATTTAATCCTAACTTGGTCCCGACTTGGTCCCGACTTAGTCCCGACTTGGTGCCAAACTCTTTGTGTTCAGCACGGTCTTCTTTCGTGATGCGGTGAGGCGCCTTTGGATGGATTGGAAATCTTGCCACGAGACAAGTGCGGTTTTTTTCAATATTGATCGGCAGGCGTGTGTCAGACATGGTTCTCATTTCCCAGTACGTTGCGCATCAAATTTTACCCCAGAGAAACAGCAGATGCCTGTTACATATTTTCGCGATGATAATATGCTTTTCAGTCTATGATATTTACTATGAGTATAACCTTTTGTCGAGAGTTAAAGTTTTTGATGATGATATCGTAATTGTATTTTGTACCTTCCTGGGACAGGCCATGCATCTTCGTCATCATACGATTTTCAGAAACGGTGTTCATCTTACTTTACTATCTCTTTGCCGGAGGATTTCAGAAATGACCTGCTGAAGGACATGAAAGGATGCGTGAAGCGGCAGGAAGCGCTACCACCTTTCAAACCGGATTCAATGAGCTGGCCCGCGTATCAAAAGCAATGACCTGTATTTGCTATCAAGGGGAATGATATTGACAATATGGGAATGATGCCGGACTGTTGTTCACCTTGTGTTCTTATGGAGCCAGGAATGATGTAAACTACCCTGGGACGCCGGGGTAAAATGGGAGGAGAGAATCTGTGTTTCACCTGATGCCAGAGAGCATGATTTGTAGAGTAGATCCTCCTCCCACTGCTTTGTTCATAACTCGTACGGTATCATAAACCTTCCCGGATGGGAATGAGTTTGCACTTGCAAGGTTGATTCGAACAAGGCTTCTTTATCCAGGGTGATATTTTTTGAGGGGAGTATTTCTATGTCAGTATCGGTTCTTGGGATAGACCTGAATCCGTGAAAATAAGTTCTACGATTTGATTTTACATTGCATAAGTTC
>CAYGHY010000540.1:0-1641 GCA_964349435.1 uncultured Oscillospiraceae bacterium | reverse complement strand
TGTCCGGCGGGCAGAAGCAACGCGTGGCGGTTGCCCGTGCACTGATCATGGACCCATTGGTCATCCTGGCTGATGAGCCAACGGGCGCACTGGATTCGTCCAATGCCCTTCAGCTGTTTAGGCTATTCAGGTCCTTGTGCAGCGAAGGGCATACCTTGGTTGTCGCTACGCATGATGATAAACTGGCCAAACTCTGTGACAGGATTATTCAAATTTCGGATGGCAAGTTCAGTTCTCCACTGAAAGTAAATTGATATTTCATTGACATGTTCTCAGTAGCCATATCAATCAAGATAATCCAAAAATCTTTAGAAAGTGCCCAGCACTTTGTTTTCCTCTATGTGTCTATCTTCAATAAATGAATACATTGGGATGATTATGTTCCAGGTGTCTTTTGCGACGTGAATTTCGTCCTCTTTCGAAGCTTCCTCCCATCCTCGCCTATCTCAATATTTGTCCGGTCTGCCTTGGCAGTCAACACTTTTTCGTATAAATCGAGTGAGATGATCGGCTCGTGATGGTCTACGCATTCATAAGACCTATCCCCGGCTTTGACAACTGATAAACCACAGTACTTCTTGTTTGACAGGATTATGTCGATGGTACGCTTGCTCCAATTGCTCTTCCCGGAAGGCGACATGATCCCATCCGCTTCCAGCGCGGCCTTGATCTTGAGAATGCTCAGCCCACAAAAGTACATCGCGAATATCCGGCGAACGACAGCGGCCTCCTCCGGCACGGCAACTAACTCAGCCTGGTTCAAAGAATATGGACTCCGAATCTCTGCTCTGACGAGGGTTGTTGTGAACGACGCGGTTCAGTATACTATGCTCAGGTAGATAATGTGCACGTTTATGAAGTGCAATGCCCGTGATCAAACATCGTTCAGGAGGAGACATCATGCAGAAAAAGGCATTGGTTGTCATTGATATTCAGAATGATATCACCAAGCACTACAAGGAGATCATCGGCAATATCAATCAGGCCATTGAGTGGGCGGTTGAACATGAGATCCATGTCGTTTATATCCGGCACTACAATTTATCTGCCGGCACAAGGACTTTCAAGCCCGATACAATTGGCGCTGAACTGGTTCCTGAGATGAAGAGAGTGTCAGATAATATCTTTATCAAGTCCAAAGGGAATGCTCTGACCAGCGAGGCGTTCGCGGACTTCATCAGCAGATATGATATAGGCGAGTTCATCATTACCGGCGCGGATGCTGCTGCCTGCGTAAAATCAACCTGTTTCAATATGAGAAAAGAAGACTACATCGTTACTGTCCTGTCGGATTGCGTCACCAGTTATGACAAGAAGAAAATCGATGAGATGCTGCAGTATTACGAAAGCAAAGGCTGCAAGGTTATTCCTGTGAAAGAGCTTTCGCACTGAGCGAAGCACAAACGCCGCTTTCACATCCTCAACAAAGGTTGATACAACAAAACCCACTCTGTACAGAGGCGGGTTTTGTTATGGAACCTTTGAAATCCCTCACTATTGAGGACAGCGGTATTGCGCCAAAGTGATATGTTCTTGGATAGGCGGATGATTTTCGTCTCTATGGGCGTTCATGCTTCCCGATTATTTTAGGGCCTGCTGAAAACCTCGAAACACGTTGAAAAGACTGGATAAATCGCCTGT
>CAYGHY010000539.1:0-1652 GCA_964349435.1 uncultured Oscillospiraceae bacterium | reverse complement strand
TATTGTAAGCGATTCCGATGCCTTGTATGGCGTGAGGATATTCCTTGCCCAGATAGGTGTTGTCAGAGAACCTAAAACCGTACTTCAGATGACCGGAAAGAGTAGAGTTTATTCTCTGTCCGCTATGGTTGGAGCCTTTGAAGAATTCATGCGTAGGAAACACATATCCCGGCCTCAAATCGGCACCTATCATGTGTGTGATTCTTGTTGAAGTGGTGTCACAGTTATCGGCAAAAGAGTCGACAGCAATGAATAGCAACAATAGGGCGCATAAAGAGGATTTTAGGGCTGCATCATGTATACTCAGTCTCATTCGATACTTGTATTTAAGATAAGATAATCCGTAGGACGGCTACTGGTGAGTTCTCCCGAAAAGATACGTTTTTTACCTGTTCCAGGATTGGAAATATACACCGTGTAAGGTACGGAATACCTCTCCAAATCGTTAAGAATCAGAATTCTTCTTTTGTCGTAGGCATCAACGGTCACCTCTACCGATAACTTCTTGTCCAATGGTGTATCAAGCTCCTGTTCCATAATTCCAAAAGGCGCTCTGGTATTATGTAATTCAGGTTTTGAGTCAACAACATCAGGGATGTTAATTTCTGGAAGCGGAATGCCTAGTAACCGTGTGAACAGTTCTTCTTCCCAGACATTCGCCGGGTTATAAAACTGAATTTCACGCGCTGACTTTCGATACGGATATACCACAAAGGTTACAGGTGTAGAGAGCTTGTTGTCAATTGTGAAGGATTCCATCTCCTTGACGGCACCCTCATGAATTTCAAATTCCTTCCAATTGTATATTACACTGTCTATTTGAAATTTGCGTGTGGGTGCCAGCAGGGTCTTGATCTGTTGTTCTTTGTAATCATTGCCAACTTTTATCAGCATGGTTACATCCTCATTCATGAGATTCTCATTGAGTGTAAGCAGTAGTTTGTTGCCGCCTCTTTTCTCTACACAAAAATCGATAAAGTCACCTAAGCAATGAACAATAGCCGGTTCTTTCTCACCGAAAGGGAAAGAGACGGGCTCGCCATCGAGGGTATAAGCCCGGGTTGTAAATGAACCGCCCATAAAAGGAGTAATATCAATCAGCCTCCAGTTGTCTGACTTAAAATCGAGTTCTTTCCTGTTCTCCGTTTCAGAGATTGCAACATCCATTTGTTCTCCGGGAAGGAAATCTTCCACAAAAACACCGCTATTGCAACCACACAGGAATATCAGAATGCTTAAATATAGCAGTTTGTCAATTTTCATTCCCATATCTTATACGACTATCACCTATAATAAATTGAGGTACAAAACAATACACTTATGTCATTCATCGCAACTATCAAGGTCTTGATATTTATATTTGTCAATGCAATGTACCATAAGATTCTATTTTTAGGATAGATGCAGAATATGGGGAAATGCTGCATAAAGAAATGTTAAATATTATCAATCCTCCCACTCTCACAGCTCGATGATCCGTGAAACCACCAGTGTCCGATAGTTGTATCACGCATCGTAAAAAAGGAGGCAATTGATAGTGGTTTGCGAACTGCGAAATGAAGATAAATATCAGTATCCGTGCAGGAAAAGGCCAATGTCCGAAAGGGGAAGGTTGAAGTGTCCCGCCACATAACGATTCACTATCTTACCGC
>CAYGHY010000538.1:0-1661 GCA_964349435.1 uncultured Oscillospiraceae bacterium | reverse complement strand
CTATTACTTATAGTATTAATGACGATGAGGAAGATGATAAACAAGCTACTGTTGATGCTTTTATTAAAGGTGTTACTGAGGGCGATGGTGGTTCAGAGGTCTTTATATCTAGCCAAGCTATTGAAAGTAGCGGTCTAGCTGAAGCAACTCAACTAAAAGTCTTGGTCAAAGACAAAGATAATGTATCTCAAATTAGAAGCGATATTGAGAATCGAGGCTTCAATACCTCTTCACCAATAGACACGCTATCGGACATTGACCGCATATTCCAACTACTACAAATAGTCTTACTCGGCTTTGGTGGTATCGGGCTAGTGATTGCCGTTTTAGGTATGTTCAATACCTTAACTATAACTCTGCTCGAAAGAACCCGTGAGATTGGACTGATGATTACTTTAGGGGCTCAACAAAAAGACATCCGTCGTCTGTTCACAATAGAGGCCTTGATGTTATCTATCATCGGCGGTGGTTTTGGTATTATCGTCGCTTTTGCTACTGGTAAGATAGGTGATCTAATATTGAACGGCTATGCTCATAGTAATGGCATAGAGGGTCAATTAACCGCCTTTAGCATCTCACCCGGCCTAGTTCTAGCCAGCTTAGCTATAACCGCTCTAATCGGCCTAGTAGTTGTTTATTTCCCAGCCAGACGAGCCTCTCGTATCAGCCCACTTGATGCTATGCGTGAATAGTTATAATAATTATTTAATTGTCTTTAAAGTTATCACTAACCAACCAGATTGGTTATCACTGACTGGTTGACGAGCTATAATAGACAGCTCCCCTTTAGCTGGTAAAACATTAAAGATATTACTAATATGCTTAACTGACCAACTATTCTTTAGTTGGTACTTGACCTCAACTCCATTATTCTCTTTAATCTTTATCTGGCTACTTGGACCAATCAAGCTAGCAAAACTATCATAATTCACTAATATTACATCTCTGTCGTAATAAGCCGTATCAGCTACAGCTGCTAGATTCAAAAGACTAGTTTGAGCTTGTTTGACATTTAACTTATCTATTCCGTCAAGTTGAATGTAATCAAATTCTTTATCTATCTGTTTAACAGCACTGCCTAGGACTAGACTACTAGATTGCTTATTTTCTATAGCAATTTGTTGGTTTAACTGCCAGGAATCATAACTAATGTAGCTAACCGTCGATATAATAAATAAAATAATAACCGCTAAAGGTAATTGTTTGAGATTGGGCTTTCTGTGACGGATAATTTTACTGGCTTTATTAGCAGGATGATCTTTTGGTAGCGGTTTAGTATCAGGTTCTTGGTCTAAACTAGCTGGTGATTTTGACTTAGTTGTTAAACCAATTGTCTCTGGTCTGGCTTGTTTGAGCTTTAATAGCTCACGACGACGATTGAAAGAACCGTCTATCAGACTACCTGGCACAGGCCTGGCCAACGAATTAACCGGCTCTTTAATGGGTATCGTTGACACATATTTCATAATCGGAATGGTTGGCAAAGCCATTGGTTTATTATTCTCTTGAAAAGATCTTAGCTCTTTCTTCAAAATTTCTTCAGGTAATCTAGACTTAACGACAGCTGGCAAACCAACTTTAATAGGCGTACTAGGCCTAACCCTTGGCGGCACTCTTAGTTTTACCCTATCTGAAACCCCATCCATAACTATATTATAAAC
>CAYGHY010000537.1:0-1662 GCA_964349435.1 uncultured Oscillospiraceae bacterium | reverse complement strand
GCTGGGTTGCCCTGCCGCATTACAGCGGTGAGTGCCAGAACCCGGAAGATATGATAAAAGGCATGATTGTTAATAAAGTCAAGGCCGTAAGAATATTTCCAGAATACCACAGGGTTAAACTGTACACCTGGATATGGCAGGAGCTGTTATCGCGGCTTGAGGCTTGTAGAGTACCCGTGCTTATAGATTTTTCAAATGTAAACTGGTCACAGGAAATTGACTGGAATGGAATTAACGATATATGCAGTAAATTTCCCAATCTACCCCTGATTCTTTTGCGGCAGGGACAGGTAGCCGACCGCTATATTTATTATCTGCTGGATAGATACAAGAATTTATACCTTGAGACCTCATACTATCAGGTTAATAACGGTATTGCTTCAGTTGTTGAAAGATTTGGTGCAGAGAGACTTATATTTGGGACTGGAATACCTTATTTTCAACCTGACTGCCCAATTAGTGCCTTACTATACAGTGGACTTTCAGAAGATGACGTTCAGAAGATAGCAGGCGGAAACCTTGAAATATTGCTTAAGGGGGTATGCTTAGATGGTCAGATATGAAATATCACCCTCTGAGTTTGATATTATAGATATTCATGGACATTATAGCAGGTTTAATGTATTTAATACTCCTCATTCCGAAGCAGATTCTCTTATTCGCATTATGAACAGAGTTGGAATCAGGCAGCTTTGCATAGCTCCATTCCTGTCTATTAAGGTTGACTGTGTAGCAGGAAACAGCATGACATATGAAGCGATGAGAAAGTATCCGGATAGAATATTGGGGCATGCATGTGTGAACCCTTTTGATGAAAAGGAAACTATAAGTGAGCTTCACAAGTGCTTTGAAGAATGGGGATTCCATGCAATAAAGCTTCATCCGGATTTTAACGTGCTAGACTCTGAAAGTATTAGATATAATGCTGTTTTCGAGTATGCGAATGCTCATAACCTTACCATACTATGGCACTATGGCGCATCAGCGGGATATCTGGAAAAGCTTGCAGCGACCTATGAAAATATAAATTTTGTCGTTGCCCATTATGGTGGAAGCTGGGATGGGTATAGAAAGGACGAAATCCTGGATCTGGTAAGAGATGTGGGGAACATATATACCGATACGGCTTCATCAGTAGCCTGGTTTGGAGCCTTCGAAAGGCTTATTGATTATGTTGGCGCTGAAAAGGTATTGTTTGGCTCTGATTTTGTGTTTCTTGATGCAGCTTTTCAACTGGGACGTGTTATTGGAGCGAATGTAGACCATATGACAAAAGAAAAGGTGCTGGGTGAAAACTTTAAAAGGCTGCTTGCTATGATGAAAACATACTATAAGAAACGCGGGTATAAAGGATAAAAACCATGAAAAAGTTTGATTATCTGACCAGGGGAAGATGTCGCATGCTCTCGGATACGCTGAATTGGGCTCTTTACGGTGATATTGCTGATATTGATTTGTGTGTAAATAGTGGTTTCAACGTATATTACGGGGATTTGTACGGAAGCGGGGAAGAGACGTTTCCGAAGCATATGGCACATAGGAGCATTGAATATCAGAAGCAGAACATAGAAGTTAACAGGGAGCATATTAACAAGATTAAAGGACAGGGCATTTCCTATATTTACTACAGCAGCTCGTGCACTTTTGACAGCACCTTTTTTG
>CAYGHY010000536.1:0-1665 GCA_964349435.1 uncultured Oscillospiraceae bacterium | reverse complement strand
AATCCATGTTTTATTACTAACCAAATCACGCTTCTATAAGCGCCAGCTTGTACACGCTATTTAGAGTAGTCACTTCGATATGCCTTGCTTCGTGTACAATCCGGGTAATCGTGCTTGTTCGCAAAACTCCGGATTTGTCGTTTCCATCTGCATCTTTTGTGTATGAGAACCACATCGGGTATCCGACTTCAATCGTACCGATGTTGCCAATGCAGCCAATGCGGATTGGATACCTCCCATCGGTTCTGGGTTCACCGTCTTTGGTGATGCTTAGAATCTTATACAATGTATTTCCTTTCTTTTATCTTTGATGTTAAGCCAAACGGACATAGTTATCCAGATTATAATAGATTCCCTTTCGGGTGAATCCCAAGCAATGAATTACGTCACCGACCTCTACTGGTTCTTTCTCGAACATTCTATTGAATACGGTAAACCTGGTTGTGATGCCAGAACCAACGGATTGAGTAATAACATTCCTTCCGAACATCACTCCATCAGCCTTGCGTTTTGCAGGAAATACGCCCTTGACATAAAGTAGAGGACGATCCCTTGATTCGCCTGTCATCAACGAAACAAAACCAAGAACCTCTTTTTGATAATCAGCCTTTTGCTTAAAGGTGTATTCAATGTCCGTATTGGCGACACACTCTTTCTCAAAATCGTCCATTAGCGCATCACAGTCAATGATGGTTCGCGTTTTTAGTACATTCCCCTTTTTACCAATGTTGGTTGTGTGCTTTATGATAATCTTCCAAATCGGGGAATCATTGGCAAGTGAATCATTTACCTGCTTTTTCCCATAGAATGTGTTGTATAGTCCATTAATTCGTTCAAGCGCAGGCTCAGTCCCAAACACCTTGAAGAAGCCAAGGCGAATCAGAATTACCATCTGTGCTGTGTTCACGCCGTTTTCATAAAGGTATTTCAGTAGTCGCCAAAAATGCGATAACTGCATACCGGAGGAGTAGTACACCTGGTCTGCTACCGTCTGGCTGCAATTTCTAATCAGTGGAATAGCATACAGGATAGCCCCGTCCTTGACGGAGCAGCGTCGATGGTCATTGCGGTAGTCAAACGGAAGGATGTTCACGCCCCGCTTGAACACATCAGTAACAATCTCGTCTGCATTGTCCTTAACAAAAGAACTCTCACCGATGAAGGAATTAAGCAGACCGACAAAAAACTCTGCGGGGTAATACGCTTTTTGTTTAGCGGTCAAGTACGCAAGCATTGAGTAAGCGTAGGAATGGGATTTATTGAACGAGTACATGCTGAACTCAATCATGCTCCGCCACAGAGCGTCTATTTGGCTCTTAATCCAACCCCTCAACTGCAATCCCGCCTCAAGTTCGGGTTTGACCTTTGCCATTAGTTTAATGTCTTTTTTCCCAGTCGCTTTGCGCAACAAGTCAGGGTTGTGCAATCCGGCCATGCGCCCAATCTGGATTAACTGCTCTTGATACACCATAATGCCGTAGGTTTTTGACAGGATAGGCTCTAAGTCTGAGTGAATATATTCTGTTTTAAGGTGCCCTGTCCTTCGCCTGCAAAACTCGTCGATAAACTGCATCGGCCCAGGTCTAAACAAAGCATTAGCAACCGCCAAGTCGTCAAGATTCTTCACTTGCATTTTCTTCAGTGTTTCCTGCATTCCTTTTGAAG
>CAYGHY010000535.1:0-1670 GCA_964349435.1 uncultured Oscillospiraceae bacterium | reverse complement strand
TCAAGAATGCGGACTTCTTCACGTATCTCATCAATGGCGAGTCTTCTGCGCGGATACTCATGGTCGCAACGGAAGCCGCAATAGAGGCACTTGTTCACACAGTAGTCACTTACATAAAGTGGCGCAAACATGACAATCCGCTCACCGTAAATATGTCTTTTGATTTTACCTGCGACCTCGAAAATCCCGTTAATATACTCTGTATCGTCTGTTTGCAGCAGCACCGCCACCTCATGGTGTGTCAACCCCTCAAACCTGTCTGCCTTATCAAGAATTTGTTCAATTTCTTCACCGGATGCTCCCTTTGCAGATTGCAAAAGCCTATCTATATACTCTATGTCAATAAATTGCACGTCACAACCATAGTCCAGCATGATTTCCTCCTCCAGATACATTGCCCTTAAAAGTTCCTATCTTAATCCCAATGTGACCAACCGAGTATCTCCACTCCGGCCTTTCTACTCCAGCACAATGCCTTCCTTTGCAATGGAAGCCTTCACTGTCACACCTTCCAACTTTCCGAGGCGACCTGTCAGGCTGTTGATGCGGTCAAGCTCAGCTACCACTGTCAGAGATATCAGCGCAATTTTACCCTGTCCGAAAGGTATGCCCATCCGTCCCCGCACCATGTCATTATACTCTGAAATTATGTCGTTGAAAGCCCTCTGGGAATTCTGCGGCTTATCGAGAATTGCACTGATAATAGCTGCTCTTTTCATTTTTCTCCTCCTTTTCTAAACTTCAGTTTTTCATAAGTCGGTTAACTCTATCAGTTTTTCATAAGTCGGTTAACTCTATCTTATATCTCGCGGCATCGTACCCCACTCCGGCATATTCCGTTTCGCAAAATTACCGGCAAAATCTAATAAAATATCGGTACATCAAGCACCACTCATTTGCGTCGGATTTGCTTGCAAATGACCGGCAACAAAAACACCTCCCGGATACCATCCGAAAGGTGCGAATACTCAAAATACTCCGGTGCCAAATGACAGCCGGCACAAGTCCTTCGCCTTTCGAATCAGACTCGCATCTTTTCCGTCGGGATACGGTAATGTTATCACACATGATAAATGCAAGTACTCCTTGTTCGTTTTTAGTCACTCATCATGAATGATTTGATTTAATGATAGCTTATTGTTAATAAAATGTCAATAAATAGCGAGCGGCTATTAACACTATCGGCTATTTGCATTAGAACAAGCGTTTTTAATGTATAAGCAAGAAGCCACTAGTTTATAAGCAAGAAGCCACTAGTTTATAAGCAAGCAGCCACTAGTTTATAAGCAAGCAGTCACCGCATATATGTGTGCGGCCAACGGCATATATTTATAAATCCCTTAACAGTTCATCTGAATATCGGCTGCTTACCACATTTCCATCCTGACTGTCTTGCATATGGGGCAGGCAAACAAGTAGGCTTCATCCAGACTGCCCTCACTATCCCTGCGGTGAAAGGTATTGATCAATTTGATAAATGGTTCCTTCCCATCGCTGATAAGCGTGTCAACATCGGCATTTTCTTCTCTCTCATTAAATCTGTAGCCACATACTGCACATTTCATCTCTTCATCTCCCCGCATCCTTCCATAACAATATTTTAATATAATTTTTTAAAGCATAGGAATTTATAAATCTCCTAAAAAATTCCTATGCTGGGGTTTGGAAAG
>CAYGHY010000534.1:0-1672 GCA_964349435.1 uncultured Oscillospiraceae bacterium | reverse complement strand
TTTTTATCATCCAGCCACCTTTCTCACGACAGCCATACCGACGTCAGTCAATCGGATGATACGGTTCAGTGAAGCCCCGCCCAGCGCGTTTGCTTAAGGATGCTTGTATTGAAGAAACCCTTGATAAAGCCAAACACTGCTTGCCGGGCTTACTCACATGTGAAGAAGCGCCCCCGAGGAATTGATCTGCCCGCATTATAGCGGTTACCATAAAGAAATACCATGCTATATGACCGCCTGCATATAAACAGGATATCCCACAATCGTCAAAGAACCGTCCCCTGACGACTATATCTCCTATATTTATTTAAGGTCAAGCAGACAAATATACGAACCACCTTCCCCTTCCGGTTTGAAAAGGAGAAGTAGGTTCTGTTGGCTGTAAAAGGATACGCTGTCCACCCATGCTCGCTGGTAGTCAATATTTAATTCTCTGATGATATCTCCTGTTTCAGTGTCGGTTATCACAAGGGTCTTTGCATTGACTTGTCTGGAATTCAAACCAGCAAGCGCAAGCAATTTCCCATCCGGCGAAAAATCGTAATCAACGATACCGTCCTCCATGGCGCTGATTTGCGCAAGCTGCTCTTGTATAGTCTGTGGAAGTGGCGATGTCTCATAGGTGTTAGTATTCGCCTTCAGATAAGATCCAAAAAGTGACTCCCCTGCCATACCGTAGAAATAACCACGCCCCGTGATCCGGTGATCTGTATGTGTCCGAAGATCATAGATGCCAAAGCCGGCACCCCATTCCCAGCCGGAAACAGTATACACAAAACGATGCTCATCCAAGGGTTCATACACTCTGAAGTATCGCCATAACCAAATCTCGTTATTAAAAAAACTATCTTCATCAATGGGGTGTGTCATCGGGCGTCCATCGGCATCCTTCACATCATATCCGACATCGTCAGGGCACGGAACATATTGCTTATATAAATCGTATCTGGTTGTTCCATCGTGATCTGTAGTTAATCCATCGGGTACGCCTTGGAGCAACAGTTCTTCCTCATTTGTAACCAGGTTGATAATATTAAGACTTCTATCAGCAGTCTCACGAATAGCTGTTTTCCCGCCTGGCATAGGTGTAATTCTGTCCAGGACTTCGCTAATACTTACCTTATCTTCCATTGTTACAAGAACCTTGATAAGGAAGTTTTGATAATTATTATTATCTGAACTTTCTGGCTGTAAAAGCAGATAAAACGTACCATTGTCCCAGCCCTGCTTGAGAAAGTACTTTACACGAGGAATATGCGTATAGGAGATGATCGAGCAATCTCCTGTGTCGATGAGGATCAGTTCAAAACCGCTATCTTTTTTTACTTGACATAGGAGAACACAAGTGTTAGGTTTCAACATCCATGCGTTTGTTACAAAAGAAATATCGCTGTTCAACACCTTAACTAAGTCGATTTCCTTCACTTCATTGGAAGCAACAATACAGGACTTCATACGTAAAATAAAGGGCTCATAGTTACCGCCCGTATTGTATCCCGGGCATGCCGCTATAAAAAATGATAATAAAAGAATAAGAAAACTTTTCAGCAAACCCACAGACATTATGATGGGTATCCTCCTTTATCTACTGTAGAATTGGTAAATGGCAGTATAAACGAGCAGAGATTGTAAGAGTCCACGCTTTCCTTGTGGTCGTCAGGGGACGGTTCTT
>CAYGHY010000533.1:0-1686 GCA_964349435.1 uncultured Oscillospiraceae bacterium | reverse complement strand
GATTCACAAAGGCGCTTACAAAGGAACAAAAATCGATTCTTTCTGCCTTCAATGCGACCGATGACATCTTAAAATCTGTCGAAACTTGTCTACGCTAATTTAATGCGGAATTCAGGCTAGTAAAACCGCAAGAACAATTTGAAAAAGCTGACGAATACCCGTGTATCCGTTAAGCAGATTTATGATATGCCCAAAACCGAAAGTTGCTCCTGATTTGATTAACTCTTCTTCATTACCTATTTCAGGAGTTCGCACAACAAGCTTTTGACCGTCCTTTAAAACATACTCATTTCTATAAAGTCTCATAAAATCCTCCTATTATGCAAACAAAAAAGCCATCCCCTTTTTCGAGATGACCTCTTCTTCCGGGTTAAAATATTTATTACGTGCTTTGAATGAAATCCGACAGACCCTTGCGCTCCTGCTGCATACCCTCGGCAAGTGCCAGCGGCTTCTCCCAGGTTTTTTGGGCTTCATACCTGAAAAATTCAAGCAGTGAATGGATTTCCTCGCTTTCGTCATACCTTTGCAGGCATTCGTAATACAGACGTTTATCCTCATCATAGACAATTATCGGAGGATGGTTCCGAAGCATAAGATAATAATTCATAAGTGTTCTTCCTACTCGTCCGTTCCCGTCTGCAAAGGGATGTATAAACTCAAATCTGGCATGGAAATAGGCGGCTGCCTTCAGCACATCCTTGCCTTCATAGACATTAGCCTCATCAATCAGCTCCGCCATTTCGGCTTCCACATTCTCTGCAGAAGAGCCTACCTCATGGATTCCGGTAATATAGTCATGCTTTTTAAACTCACCGGGCCGTTCCTCGTTTTCAATATACCTTCGTTCATCAAGAGTTCCGCTGGTGAGTATCCTGTGGATTTCCTTTAGCAGCCCGATAGAAATGGGCTCCTTTTGAATAACCTTTTCCTTCAGGAATTCATAGCACAGCTTTTGGTTTTGCTGCTCGAACAGTGCCCGAGGGCTTCCTGAATAATTTGACACCTTACCGTTTTTAAAGATTTCCCTAGTGTCATGGTAGGTGATTTCGTCGTTCTCTATGCGACCTGAATGGTATGCAAACAGGACACTGAAGCTGTCTAGGTATTTATCTAAAGCTGCAGCTGATGCGATATTATATGATTGCCATAAGGCTACAATTTGCTCATATTTTTCCACAAAAGCATCTCTCCTTTTTTCCTTCTGCCGTTATTATACCACAAGTCCTAAGAAACCTGTAAAAAATTACTTACCACGCACGAACACCCTATAGGTTCATCTTCATGTCAGTTGCTTCCGGCTCCGACCGTGCTTAAAGGAATTTAACAAAGATAGAATTCGAAATAATCCACGCCGCATTTCTCAATCTGCTCCTCAAATATCTCTCTCGGGTTATAACTTGAGAGGATCTGATGCCCCGGATATTTCGTCGCCAGATAATAGGTTTCATGCGGGAACTGCTTAAGCGCGCGACCGATAACCCGTTCCGACTCTCCTCCGTGATAAGGGTACGCAGTATCGTAGTAATTGACGCCATGTTCATATGCATATCGAACCATTTCGTTCACAACCGCTTCATCTATTGGCGCGTTTCTTTCCGTGCCGAATAATGGTAGACGCATTGTACCGAACCCAAGCAAGGAAAGCTGCTTATCTTGAAATGGTTTTATCATCATAATTGCGAC
>CAYGHY010000532.1:0-1690 GCA_964349435.1 uncultured Oscillospiraceae bacterium | reverse complement strand
ATAATATTCATATGGTGGATAACCTTGGACGTAGTTTCATTGAGAATATTAATAGTTATTCAACTTATAACGAAAAAGCAATTGAAGAAGGAAAAGTAGTTATCTCTGCAGATACCTGTTGTGGACAAAGCAGTCCCGGGAATCCATTCGGTTGCTGTAGTACAGACAGTAACAAGGGTAATTGCACTTGGTATGTGTACCGGCAATATGGATATGTACCCTTTAGTGGAGATGCGATGACCTGGGCTGGACAAGTAGCTTTTTATCCGTCCTGGTACCATTCTCCTAGCCCTACCGTTCCAAACACAACCAGAAGCATCGGAGAGCATCGAAATCCTCCATATGGTCATGTTGCTTACATTACCAGTGGCAATTCCTCAGGCGTTAATGGCTCTGAACATAATTGGTGTGAAGGTGTTTGTCCGGCTTACTTTTATGGAAGACAGGTCAACAGATTTTACGGTTTTATTTACCATATTAAAGACTTAATTCCATAGGAGGCATATTCTACGTTGAATAACAAGAGGAGAGAATTATGAAGAAGACCAGATTCGTTTTATTTGCTGCCGTTCTTTTGTTGATTGTAGGTTGCCAAAGCCCAACACAGATTGCAGACACAGCTATTCCAACCCAGCCCATCCAAAGTGAGCTTGTCGATACAACGCAACCACCAACACCCGAACTAAGAGACACCCCTACACCCCTTCCAACTGAAACCTCAACACCAATACCCACCGAAACCCCTACGCAAGAGCCACCAGATATTGATATTTTTGCGACTGTCACTTCTGCCGCAAGTGATTATCAGCAGCGCATGTCCACGATGCTGCCTCCATTGTCTGCTTGCGAGCCTGCACCTCGGGCTTTGGGCTGGCGAGAGTATCGGCTTGAGGAAATTGGGCTGACAATGCAGCTGCCTGAAGATTGGTCAGATGAGGGTTACAGAACATACAAACCGAACCAGTCCAGGATGTTCAAAGTCAGTGATTACGGAACCTCAAACAGCAGCCATCATTATGCTGTCGAAGGAATCACAATTCACGTCTGGAATGAAAAGGAACTCGACCTTATCCCATTCATCAGAGAATTACGTGCTTGGGCAGCAGATAAAGAAGGTATCGCGGCTACCATCTTCTCTCCGTTACCCCATATTAACTCAATGGTAAACGGGAATCCCGCATCAATTGCTTTTATACCCGTATATGATTTTGGCGAATATGCCGGAAATGTTTATTGGTCTCGGTTTGTAACTGTAACCAAGATAGGAGATTATGTGATCCTCCTAGAGTATGCACCTCGAAACGGTTACGACCCAACTGAAACAATTACTACCATTCTATCGAGTTTATCGATCGATGGAATAGAGGGCGGCGAAACTCAAATCAGCAAAGCCGTCCGTTGTCAGATGGTTGTTAACTCTTGCCTGAATGTGTGCCACTTTACCAAAGACGAAATGCTGGACGATAATATTTTTAGACCTTAGAAAGAAAATTTCTTTAAATCAAATTTCGTCCCCTTGCCCCTTTTACGGTGATTGGACCGTGCGAAAATTGATCTGACACCATTTGTCCAGCTTACTTTATATAGAGACTGAAGGCGATTCTCGGGGATAGCCCCATCTACAAAGGTCTGCTTCTTTCTTGACATTAGAACAAGTGTTCTATATAATTAGAGCATGTTAGAACACAGC
>CAYGHY010000531.1:0-1705 GCA_964349435.1 uncultured Oscillospiraceae bacterium | reverse complement strand
GATAAACTTTATTTGGTTCTTGATGGAGTCAAAGAGGATAAGAGAAATGCTCCATTATGATTTCAACAATTTTTGAAAAGGAGAATTTGTCATGCTTAAAAACAAGCATCTTACTGATTCTGAACGCCAGCAAATCGAGCAGTATCTGCGCGAACACGTACCCCTCAAACAAATTGCGACCCGCCTTGGGAAAAGTACGTCTACCGTTTCTCGCGAGATTCGTGCCCATGCGATAAAAAGCGATAAATATCCGCCGTACCGCATCCGCAACAGGTGCGTGAAACGTGAAGACTGCCAAATACGCTATCTTTGCAGTGACAAGCCGAACTGCACGAAACGCTGCTCCACATGCAATCTTTGCAATGAAGTGTGCAAGGATTTCGAGGAACAGCTGTGTTACAAGCTTTGCGACCCGCCGTATGTCTGCAACGGCTGTATTGAAGAGACGCGGTGTGTCTTGCGGAAAAAATATTATCTCAACAAAAAAGCACACGAGGCGTACCGTGAAATGTTAGTGGAATCCCGTACCGGTGCGAATATTACCGAGAACGAGCTGCTGTATCTTGATGAATGGATCACCCCGCTCATCCAGCGCGGGCAGTCAGTACATCACATTGCGACTCACAATGCAGACAAGCTTGAAGTCAGCGAAAAATCCATTTACCGTTATGTTGACGGCGGGCTCCTTAAAGCCAGAAATATTGACATGCCTCGTGTTTGCCGCATTAAACCGCGCAAAACCAAGCCTGTAGTGCATAAGGTTGACAGCACTTGCCGGATTGGGCGTACATATGCCGATTTTAACAAACATATGGAGGAATCACCCACTGCCGTTGTTGAGATGGATTCAGTCATTGGGCGTGTCGGCGGCAAAGTCCTGCTTACTCTGATGTTCAAAAACTGTGACTGTATGCTGGCTTTCATCAGGGAGCGCAACACATCCCAGTCGGTAATTGATATCTTTAATTGGTTGTATGAGCTGCTGGGTGCTGCCTGCTTCAAATTGTTATTTTCTGCCATCGTTACAGATAATGGGTCCGAATTCTCAAACCCGAAGGCGTTGGAGTACGACGCACAGGGTAGTCGCAGAACCACATTATACTACTGCGACCCCTATGCGTCATTCCAGAAGCCCAATGTGGAGCTGAACCACGAGTTCATAAGAAAAATTCTACCCAAAGGCACATCTTTCGATAACTTGTGCCAGACGGACATTGACCTTATGATGTCGCACATCAACTCTTACTCCAGAGAGAAGTTAGGCGATAAATCGCCATTTGATATGTTTGGCTTTATCTATGGCTACACCATCCTTGAAAAATTGGGACAGTTCAAGGTTCCGCCTAACGAAATCCTGCTGAAACCATCGCTTTTAAAAAAGTAATTTAAGCACCTGCTATCTACGCAAAAAACATCAATCAGAATGCCAGCCAGGGGGACGCATTTATTCTGTCCGAAAAAACGATTCTTGCGTACCCTTGGCGTCAGCATATCCATTTTAAAACTCAGTAGGCAAAATTCAAGTAAAAACGAGGCAAATCTTTCGTTTTTATTGTAAACATTACTTTTTATTCCATCATTTTGACACACTAAATGCAATCCCTGAATATTTACTCTGTCAAAGGTTGCATTTACATTGACCGCCCACCTGATAGAATAAACTATAAGATAAAGATTGACAGCCATTTTATGAAACAGGATGAAA
>CAYGHY010000530.1:0-1712 GCA_964349435.1 uncultured Oscillospiraceae bacterium | reverse complement strand
TGGCTTGGAGTTGTACTTCGTCATATGTGATGCCTGATTGCTTCTCCACGGCTTTAATAATGCTTTCTGGATTGGGTATGCCTCTTTCGCGCTTGGTATTGATCAACGCCGTCAGTTTCCTGGCAACACCCAGCTCCGAAAAGTAGAACGGCGGGAGATACAGAGCATCGGCTGAAATAGGCATTTCATTTGTTTCCTTGGTTTCATCATTGGTTTTCTCAAAGATGACATCCTTCATGCGGATCATCTCGTCCAATGTCATACTGAGGACCGGCTCAGCAACATCAAGCAGTTCACAGCCTTTGGCGATCAGTTGGTCACGCAAAGCGAAGCAGTGCCCTTCTTCCGACAGCTTGTTGAGCGAGTAAAGTAATCCGCTTCGGCAGCGAGCATACTTCTCCTTCTCCATGCCCAGCTTCATGGCGATCGTATCGGCGGTTCTGAACCCAATTCCCCAGATATCATCTGCAAGGCGATATGGGTTCTCGCTTACAACACTGATGCTGTCTTTTCCATATGTCTTATAAATTTTAGCTGCATGTGAAGTGGATACATCGTGAGATTGAAGGAAGAGCATAACATTCTTGATCTCCTTCTGTGCTTCCCAGCCTGAGCGAATCATCGCAACTCGCCGATCACCTATACCAGGCACTTCAATAAGCCGAGCTGGCTCTGATTCTATGATGTCGAGTGTTTTATCGCCGAACTGCCCAACGATCTTCTTGGCGTATTTCGGACCGATTCCCTTAATCAGCCCGCTCCCTAGATACTTTTCGATGCCATAGACCGTAGCGGGCAGTGTTTCTTCCCACTCAGTTGCAACGAATTGCCTGCCGAACTTGCTGTCTACCTTCCAGTCGCCAGTGACAAGAAGGACTGAGCCAACATGCACATCCATAAGGCTACCGACAACAGCAACGAGGTCGGTATAGCCCTTCACCCTTGTTTTGATGATGGAATACCCGTTGCTCTCATTCCTGTATGTGATACGTTCAACAACGCAGCGAATCTTTACCATAGAACAGATAATACCAATATATTTTAATCCTAACAAGAACTTCAACATCAACGCATAATGTTCAAACCCTGGCTAATGAATTGATGCCAAAAGAAATATCCTTTCTCCCATTACTGATGAATTAAGCCGCCAGTGCCTCATCATAGAAAAAATGTACTATGTAATGGCTTTTCCCGGGCTTGCATAACTGTGTTGCTTGAATGAGATTCAAGGATGCCAGAACATAACAGATTCTTCTTACTGTCCCGTTTTTGATGTTCATAGTTTGTGCAATGCCACTGCAGACGAACTTCCTGGCTGGATTCGACCGCAACATGCGGAGGATAGACAAGGCACGCTGTGAGAAATCCTTAGTAGAACTCTGCAATGCTCTAAGAATTTTTTCCTCATTAATCCCCAACCTGTCGAGGTATGGTTTGGCATCAATTATTCCCAAATGTTTGCTTTGCTGCTTGGAGATATATGTTACCATCATTTCTGCGGTCGTGCACATGTCAATCCCGACTAAACAATCTTTTTGTTTGTTTGGAGAAGCGGGTAGTGCCGGATTATTTTCTCGGAGGAGTGCAGGCATATCAATCTGCTTGTTTACAGGCTGTACTTCAATAACTTGATTGGGCTCGCTGGATTCATCAGGCGCCTTCTTTTCCATTTCATTCCTGCGCTTTTGCGCGATGTAAGCCTCAAAGCCAGC
>CAYGHY010000529.1:0-1716 GCA_964349435.1 uncultured Oscillospiraceae bacterium | reverse complement strand
ACCCTGCCCCTGAGTTGATGCAATTGCGACAAACCAAACCGCTCGGCACTTTCAATGACCATGATCGTGGCATTAGGAACATCAATACCCACCTCGATCACCGTTGTGGCTACCATTATCTGGGTTTCGCCTTTCACAAACCGCTTCATCTCATATTCCTTGTCAGCCGGCTTCATTTTGCCATGCACCATGCTCACGGCATACTGGGGCAAAGGGAATTCGCGCACGATGCTTTCATAGCCGTCGGTAAGGTCTTTCAGGTCAAGTGCTTCCGACTCGTTGATAAGCGGATAGACAACATACACCTGCCTTCCCTGTCTGATTTGCTCCTTCATAAAAGCAAACAGCCTCAATCTGCTGTTGTCGTGGATCAGGCTTGTCTTTATGGGTTTGCGCCCCGGTGGCAATTCGTTGATTACTGACACATCCAAATCGCCATATAGTGTCATTGCAAGGGTGCGTGGTATGGGCGTGGCCGTCATTACAAGCACATGAGGAGGAATACTCCCTTTCGACCAAAGTTTTGCCCTTTGGGCCACCCCAAATCGATGTTGCTCATCTATCACCACAATGCCTAATTTGTGAAACTCTACCCCGTCCTCGATCAGGGCATGGGTGCCCACTATTATTTGCATGGTACCCTCCTTCAGCTCTTTCAGAAGACCTGTGCGCTGCTTTTGTGGAGTAGAGCCGGTAAGAATACCGATACGAATATGCATCTTTTCCAGCATAGCCTGCAACGACTTTACATGCTGAAAGGCCAGAATCTCTGTAGGTGCCATCATACATGCCTGAAACCCATTATCCAGGGCCATAAGCATGCACATGAGCGCTACTATGGTCTTACCGCTGCCCACATCTCCCTGCAGCAAACGGTTCATTTGTTTGCCGGCAAGGGTGTCGCGGCGAATCTCCCTGATTACACGCTTTTGGGCTTCGGTGAGTTGAAAAGGAAGATGACTCCCGTAAAATTCATTGAAATACTTTCCTAATGCGGGGAAAACATATCCACCCGACTTTTCAGATCGTACTTGTTTGTATTTGAGTAAACTCAATTGCAAAAAAAACAACTCTTCGAATTTGAGCCTGAAGACAGACCGCTGCAGATCATCTACACTCAACGGAAAATGAATGTTGTGTAAGGCTGTCCTTCGCGAGGCAAGTCTTAAGGTGCTGATAATACTCTCGGGGAGGGTCTCGGAAATTACATCCAACACCTGCGGAAGCAAAGTTTGCAACAATTTGCTGATTCCTCTGCTGTCAAGTCCGTGCTGTTTGAGTTTCTCGGAGGAGTTGTACATCGCCTGCATGGCCGACTGCTGGCTCAAAGTTCCGGGGGTAACAGGCTCTACCTCCGGATGTACAATATTGATTTTGTTATTGTACAGACTAGGCTTCCCAAATACGATATACTCAACCTTTGGGTCAAATGCATTTTTTATCCATCTCAAACTGTTGAACCAAACAAGTTGAACGGAGCCTGAGTTGTCGGTAATAAACGCCGTTATGCGCGTGGTCCTGGGCTTTCCATGGGTCTCCATCCCCTTGATGAATCCCCTCAGCTGGATGTATGGCATATCGGCAGAAATTTCACTTGTGGTGTAAAATTTGCTTCTGTCAACATACCGGAAAGGATAGTACTCCAGAAGATCGGAAAACACAAAAATACCTGCCTCATTTTTAAGCAGTTCGGCCCGTTTGGGACCAACGCCTTTC
>CAYGHY010000528.1:0-1719 GCA_964349435.1 uncultured Oscillospiraceae bacterium | reverse complement strand
TAATTATGCCGACTACTTGATTTTCCGACGTAACACCTATCAAGTTTATGTGGAAACAATAAAAGACAAGAAAGTAAATTTAGTAGGATTGAATATATTTCCTTCAGCGTGGAAGTTGGATGGTTTATGAATGAGTAATGGAGTTAAAATTGCCAACCAGGAAACTTTAATGGAAAAGGAATTCTGGATATAATAAAATAAAGGGTGTAAATCTCATAACTGATAGATTTACACCCTTTTCTTGCGGAGAGAAAAATGAACTTTTCTTTCTCTATATCTTGAATATCAACAGCTTGATATCATTGTGAGCACATTTAGTAACAGATATATGTTTTCGCCTGTCATCTAGTGCTGCAGCATGACTCATATTTCTGAATGAGCATTATTGATCGTACACTTAATGAGAAATCCGTCCAAGTTCCTCTCCCTGATACTGATGTTCATATCCTCTACCATCCTTAGGGACAGTGAGGTTAAACTGATACCCTTTCTGAAAGAGAATAACGATATCACTGCCGCCAAAGAGGAAATAGCCCAGCATATCACCTTTCTTTACCTCATTACCCACTTTAATGTTGTTCTCCCAATTGATGGAAGTGACAGGCATCATACCGATAGAAAGAATCGCTACCAAGCCATTGGAAGGAGTTTCGAGTACTACTCGCCCTCGCGTCTCAATACTCTGCCAGGAAGGTTCATCACAATACAAGTCATACGTCTTGTTTGTAGCATTCCATTTCACCTCGCCTCCCACAACATATTCGCCAGCCACGATGTCTACCTCCTTTATCGTTCCACTCACTGGGAAATGATAACGATGATAGTCGAAAACATTCAGAAAAGAGTGAGTCATCGTTCCACCATTAAAAGCATTTTTGTACTGACTGTTGGGACCAAGCAGTTCTACCACGGAGAAGAATTTCTTCGATTTGATCTGCACTTCGTTAATGATATATCCATCCTCATCAATATCCCATACCGCCTGTGGTTTAGAGTCGGCAGCGGCAGCTATCACAGCGTCATCATCGGGGGAAGCTATGGGGCGGAAACTGGGCGAAGATAGATGGCGAGCAAAAAACTGATTGATAGTTTTCCATTTGGATTTATCCTCATACCACCCCTTTTCAAGCCCGAAAACAGGTTGGCTGTAAGCCATCTGATAATATTCGTCAGACCAAGAAGCTTCTGTATCAAGGTAATCCCCCCAGCTTTTAGCAAAAGTTTTCAGCCATTCGCGATAAGGAGAGTAATACTGAAGAGAATTATTGTAGAGTCCTTTTCCGTCAAGTTCTTCCAACTGCTGATCGTTGATAAAGAAAAGGTAATTAAGACTTTGGTCGATGCGGGTGAACAAATCTGTGCCTTCTGGTTGTGAGATCACACCCTAGGGCATCGCAGTGGTAGCCCAGTCGATAAAGTCATAATACTCTTCCAGGGTTTGAGCCGGATTAGTTGCCTTATCAGGGTTCTGTTGCTTAGCCATGGCGATAAATTTCTCAAGCAACACCTTGAGCTCTGTATTGCTATTTACTATGTTTATTAATTCTGTACTAGCGGCTCCGTGTACCTTTACAATTTCAACATCTTCGGAATGGCACGATGCGAGGCAAAATATCAGCAACAGAAGGCTGATCAATCTTGAGATTTTCATCATAGATAATCCTATTTTTTGATTTATAATATTATTCAAGACCATATTTGAGTTTACTTATACACATG
>CAYGHY010000527.1:0-1725 GCA_964349435.1 uncultured Oscillospiraceae bacterium | reverse complement strand
CCTTGATACGCTTCTCAGCATCGCGGTCTGTATAGCCTATCTTAACCCAGCCCTTTTTTGACTCATCGTTCGGAGTGGTGTAAGCGTAAATGGTTGGGTCTGCCTGTTCTATAGGTTTGATACGCGTACTAACCATTACTCCATCTCCTTTAAGTGTGATTCGATGAACTCAATTTCAGTTGCATCAAGCCCATATTTTTTATATAGTTGCTGGTCAATTTCGGAGATTCGCTTAGACCAGTCTATGTCGGATACAATTGTAAAATCTTGGAGGGGTACATATTTCCACTTTTCGGAAGTATTGTCCTGTGTAACTTTTAATACCCCCATCAGCGCACGGGCAAACTTGGAGCAAACATATTTCAACGCCGCATTAGCTTCTTCTTTAGTATCAAGTGATCCAACTGTTAAAAACGTTTGCGTGCTACCTACATATGGAGTGCCTAATAACGGTGTACTTATCATTCTGGCAGCCGTATCAGATAATGTTCCAGAAGCACCGTTGGATTTTGAGACAAACACCTTATGTTTTTCAAGACTTTCATGCTCAGAAATATAATCACGGCGAACCCATTTATATACACGTTTTTTATCTTGGAGCCCCAATAATTGAATGTATGAGTTTTCATCATCAGGCTTATTATCGAAAAAGAGAAAACCCAATCTATCAAACGCATTGGTTTTTATGTCAAATTTATGGCTTTTACTAAGAAGGCCTTCTGCTGCTGGGAAATCTTTATGCAGTTTTTTTGTGTATTTATAGATTTCTTGCCCAAAGATGATACTACTAAAACTATCAGGATTCGATCCCATCACCTTTTTCAGGATGATGTTTAGTTCCTGAAATGCCGTGAATGTTCCTATTGCCCCGAAAACAGTGCCGGAATCCCGATAGGTAACAGCAACACCACCGATAATAGCGGTATTCGAAAACACCTTCGAACTATCTTGTTCGAAGTATTCGACTGTCAAATGCTCGTCTTCCAGCATCTTCTTATTCCACGCTTTCGGAGTCGCACCTGCATTGTAGAGAAAACGGGCGGGCGTAATAAAGCTGACCCTATTTGCTATCTTATAGGCTTCCTCCATAAACTTGTGATAAATTGGTGGAGCTTGTGTCCCATCTCCAGTAAATTCTTCCTGGTACGGAGGGTTGCCAATCACGACATCAAATTTAAATTTGTCAGACATTTTCTTTCTCTTCCCTCCACACCTGCTCAATGTCTTCAATCGCATACCTTTGCAGCTGCGCAGCATCTTCTTTGCCAGCCTCAGTCATCGAGTAAATGTCGAGCTGTTCCATTGTCTCAAACAAGCTCAACTGCACACCGATATTTTCATGCCTATCATCAGCGAATAGAGATGAGTACGAAAAGTGTGTGCGCTTCACCTTACGCGGCGCATCAGGTACCCGCTCCCAATGACTAAAAGTTATGCATTCTCCAAGTAGATTCTTGTGCGTGAGGGTATCTCCCTGCACAACATTCGCCCAGATTATCGTCCGAGCGGATTTATATAGATTAGTCTGTTCAGACATCTGAGCATTATGTACGGTTTCGTAGTATTTTATGAACAGCTCGAGCATGTTTTGTCTGGCTACTGCCAAATTGTCTTCCAAAAACTCAATGCCGTAGATGCTTGATAATGCCCAAAGCGCATATTGATCCCATGTATCTTTGCTGTAATTATTAGTGACAAATCGCAGTTTCATATCTTCGATAGCGA
>CAYGHY010000526.1:0-1730 GCA_964349435.1 uncultured Oscillospiraceae bacterium | reverse complement strand
TGGTACTGCGTATTTGCCACATTGATCAAGTATTCTTCCGGTTCACACATGAGGAGGTCAAGCATGTCAATCATTGCGGTAGATTTTGATGGAACGCTGTATCAACACAATTCGGTTGTAAGTATGCTTAAAGGGGGGCGGAAGATATTCACTTTCAGGCAGCAGTGCAATATTGTTTTGAGTTTTTCGAAAGGTTCTGTAAAGAAGATGATCGGAAATAAGGAAGACCTTCGAATCGTTCTGCTAAGATCATTTTTTCGCCAGATGAAAGGGAAAACTGCAGATGAGATGCATGCTTTCTTCAAGTCCGTTATCGATTCCAGCCGCGAAAGCGTTAATTATAACCTAGTATCGAGGCTAATTAAACATTTGCAGATTGGTGACCGCGTGGTGATTATTTCGGGAGCGTTACAGCCACTTCTTGAAGTGTTTGTTCAGCAACTGAATATTAGGGCAGACGCGATCGGAACAGAACTGCTTTATGATAAGGAGGGGATTTTTACCGGAGAAATTGGTAAGAATAATCATGGAGAGGATAAAGTCATTAAGCTTAAACTTTGGATAAAGGAAAACAACGCCGATAATGAGACAATTTGGGCATACGCAGATAGTGAGTCTGACATTCCTCTGCTGGAATTCTCTCATAAAGCAATTGTAGTCCAGCCGTCTGTCAATATGAGGAAATTGGCACAATCCAAGGGATGGGAAATCTTCAACAACGAAGGCAATATAAATAAATCAGCATAGCATTGATGGCGGCTAAAGATCAATCATAAAATATGTTAAACATTGGAGTGAAAATAAAATGAAGTCAATCATCATCACGGATTCGAATTGTGACCTTTCCTCTGAATACCTAAAAAAGAACAATGTACCCGTCATTCCATTTCACTTTAACTTGAATGGGAAAGATTATGAAGACAACTTCGGCAGGTCAATCAGCTATGTGAAGTTTTATAACGAACTTCGAAAAGGCAGAATGTCCACAACAGCACAAATCACTCCCAGTGTATATGAAGAATACTTTAGGAAGTATTTCACACAAGGCTGCTCAATCATATATATCGGCTTCTCATCTGCTCTAAGCGAATCATTCAACCATTCTGTTACGGCGCAAAAGACGGTTTTGGCTGAACATCCTACTGCCGACATCACTGTTATCGACTCAAAATGCGCCAGTATAGGCCAAGGCATTTTGGTCTATTACGCATGTGAGATGATGAGGCAAGGAAAATCCAAGGAAGAAATTGTAACCTGGATAGAAGACACCAAATTGAAGATCAATATGTGGTTTACAGTTGATAGTCTGGACCATCTGCGAAGAGGCGGACGGCTTTCTGCGACAAGTGCCGCCTTTGGAACAATGCTAAACATTAAGCCTATTCTGATCGTGGATAGCGAGGGGAAACTTGTTCCCAACAGGAAAGTAAGAGGAAGGCCGAAGGCCATTGCCACTCTGTATCAGGAGTTAGAAACTCGAATCGTTAATCCAAAGGAACAGGTCGTTTTTATCAGCCATGGTGATTGCATGAAAGATGCGGAACACCTGAAAACACTAATTATGAGCAACGTTGAAGTAAAGGATGTCATTATCAATTACCTGGGCCCGATTATTGGCACCCACACAGGACCTGGTTTGCTTCTTGTTGCGTTCATCGGCAACAACAGATCAACTGAAAAATAGGCGGCAGCGGAGGCGTTTAGCCAAACATCTTGAGTGCAAAGTAGTA
>CAYGHY010000525.1:0-1734 GCA_964349435.1 uncultured Oscillospiraceae bacterium | reverse complement strand
CCCATGGCTATTCCTATATCCGCCCTGGCAAGTACCGGTGCGTCGTTGATCCCGTCGCCAACAAATACTAGCTTGCCTTTGGGGGATTTCCTGCTATCCAGCATTTCAAGCTTGTCAACCTTGCCGGCAGGCAGCAACTCTGAATAAACTTCATCCAAACCCAGCTGCTTTCCTATCTTGTCACCTACTGCCTTCAAATCTCCGGTAAGCATTACAGTTTTCCTGATACCTAGCGATTTAAGCACCCTGATTGCATTTGCAGAGTCTTCTTTCACTTCATCTGAAATAACGATATTACCTGCATAGTTCTTATTTATCGCAACATGAACTATGGTACCCAGAGTATCAACTTCATTGTACTTTATATTTTCGCTGGCCATTAATCTGGCATTGCCGGCAAGAACTTCTCTGCCGTTGACATTAACCTTGATGCCATATCCCGCAATTTCTTCGTAGTTTTCAATTCTTTCCTTGTCTATTTCGGCATTGTAAGCACTTACAATCGAAAGTGCAATCGGATGGTTTGAATAGCTCTCTGCATAAGCTGCATATTCTATTAATTCTTCACCTGTGTAACTATTCTGAGGGTTTGTTTCTGTAACTTTGAATACGCCTTTGGTTAATGTACCCGTCTTGTCAAAAATAATTATTTCAACACTATTTAAAGCTTCAAGGTAATTGCTGCCTTTTACCAGTATACCCCTCTTTGAAGCTCCTCCAATACCCCCGAAGAATCCCAAAGGTATCGATATTACTAATGCACAGGGGCAAGATATCACTAAAAATATCAAGGCTCTATAGATCCATTCCGAGAAGGTTGCCCCTTGAATTACCAAGGGTGGTATAATTGCAAGCGCTAAGGCTACAAATACTACGACCGGAGTATAATGCCCCGCAAACTTTGTTATAAAGTTTTCAGTCGGAGCTTTTCTGCTGCCGGCATTCTGAACCAGGTCCAGAATCTTGGATACGGTAGATTCCCCGTATCCTTTCGTCACTTCAACCGTCAGGACACCATTCTTATTTATGAATCCGCTTAAAGCATCTTTCCCCGGCTCCATTTCACGCGGAACGGATTCACCGGTTAATGCGGATGTATCGACCATTGAAATCCCTTCTATTACCTTGCCGTCGAGCGGGACCTTTTCTCCCGGTTTTACAACAATGATATCACCGATGCTTACCTCCTCGGGCGATACCTTTTTCAGCTCTTCGCCAACTTTTAAATTTGCATAGTCAGGTCTTATATCCATCAATGCACTGATCGATTTTCTGGAATGATTCACAGCCATATCCTGGAACAATTCACCAACCAGATAGAACAACATAACTGCCACACCCTCCGGATACTCTCCGACAAAGAAAGCACCAATAGCAGCAACACTCATAAGAAAGTGCTCACTAAACACATGGCCTCGGGCGATGCCTTTTATTGCCCGCAAAACAATACTTCCGCCTACTATAATGTAGCTTACTATAAATATAGTAAGTTCGAGCCAATGATGAAATTTAAAAATTATACCTGACGCAAATAAGGCGCCGCCGATCACAAGCTTGGCTATCTGCTTCTTTTGATGGGCTGTGTCTTTGTCGTTAGTCTTTGTTTCAATTATGACCGCACAATCGGCACAATTTGAGACTTCTGATATTAATTCCTTCTTTGTCATTCTAACCACCTCTATCTAATTTTCCTCACTGATATGAATAAGTCCCTGTTCGAATATTTGTCTTACG
>CAYGHY010000524.1:0-1735 GCA_964349435.1 uncultured Oscillospiraceae bacterium | reverse complement strand
ACATCTTCTGTGACTGCGCACCCGAAAGCCCCAAAGGTCGCCGCAGCCTCTGCTATGATGAAGCAGCCCTACAATCACGCAAGGAGAACAAGCCCAAAGGCAGTGCCTTGGGCATGGCAAAAGAGATGGGCATTGATGTGTTGGACGAATCACAATATATCGACCTGCAGAAACTGGGCGTGTTCGACCAGAAGACCTCCAGCTGGATTATCGCGCCACAAGAAGTTCGTGAACGAGGCGGAGGACTCTTCGGCGACTCCCGCTATGGCCGTATCTTCGTCTATCACAACGGTGCCGAATCCTACTATGCCGCGCGGGGCTTCAGGGGAATGCTGAAAGTGTGAAAACTTCCACAACTCTTTCACGAAACAAAATGTAATTAAAGATGAAAAAGATAATTGCAGCGATTAACATGTCCCTCGACGGCTATTGCGACCACGACGCAATTATCCCCGACGACGAAATACATCAGCACTATGCCGACCTGATAAGAAGTACAGACCTCATTTTATACGGAAGAATTACGTTCCAGCTGATGGAGTACTGGCGAGATGTGGTTGAGAACCCGACAAGCAATATTGCGATCGATGAATTTGCCCACATCATGGACAAAACGCCCAAGATTGTTTTCTCCCATACCCTCAAAAGTCTGGACTGGGAAAGTGCCCGATTGGCGACCCAGACACTGGAGCAGGAAGTTGTTATCCGCCGAAAACAATCCGGAGGTAATATACTGGTAGGTAGCCGCAGTTTGATTATTCAGTTAATGGAACTGGGTCTGGTGGATGAGCTCCAACTTTGCATTCACCCTGTTATTGCCGGTAGCGGCCTCCCCCTATTTGAAAAACTAAATGATAGGTTGACCCTAAAACTCACTAAAACGAAAACCTTTTCCGGCGGAGCTGTGGTGATGTATTACCGCATCAATTGAAAGCTTGCCTGCACCATACATTATCAGGTATATCAGCAGCAGGGTCATCACAAAGTCGGTTCTGACAAAAAAACGAGACCCACAATCAATCGGGGAATGAAGGGTCTGTAATCATTGGATGAATGAATGATGCGCGAAAATAGTTTATCAATTGTTTTCATACTCTATGCAAATGATCTCCAGCTTCCACCGTTATATGCCTCGAAACCATTGTTGATAAGGAATCGGACAGCCTGAGCGCTACGGGCTCCGCTTTCGCAAACCACAATTACGGGCGAATTCTTCCGGATGGTCTTGAACTTATCCGGAAGCGAGGAAAGTGGAATATGCAAAGAGCCCTTCGCATGCCCGCCATCAAATTCTTCCTGCGTGCGCACATCCACTATCAGCGCACCATTGGATATCTTTTCTTTTAATTCCCCTTTATTGGGTAATTTGAATAATCTACTTAAAAATCCCATATCCTGTTGTATATATTCGCTAATACTTCACTAATTCTTCTACTTCCCCGACTTCATGGCTTTCACTTTAACCACTTCGGAGTCGGTGATAAAATTGGCATACTCCCTGGTCTCCATTCCATACAATGCGATTTTCCCATTCTTGTCGCTGTGAATGCCATAACCATAAGTTTTGGTCAATGGAGATGTTCGCAGACAAGGCTGTCCTTTCGAAAAGAACTGTTCCCTCGCTTGTTTGTATTCCGATTCTTTCAGATCATTCCTGTCAGCATACACTTGAAAAAGGACGTCGTCTGAACTGAATTTATAAGGATTGTTGCAAATAAGCTCATACTGCATTTGG
>CAYGHY010000523.1:0-1742 GCA_964349435.1 uncultured Oscillospiraceae bacterium | reverse complement strand
CACATGCATAGTGCCTAGTGTTGCCTTTTCCAGGCCGGTTTCGCTCTTCTTTCTTGCTCTCCGGACGGCTGCTGCTCTGAGCATATTCAAACCAGTGGCTTTTAAGACCGCACAGAAGCGAACAGCTTTGAGACCTCTGTATCTCAGATGCTTAACTCCGGTCCTTCGGTCATATTCCGACATCGTGCCTTCAACGCCGGCACGCCATCGGTAACGGTCCTCGAACTCGTCGGTTTGCTCATAAGCCCTTCGTCTTGTCAGCCTCAATTCCTTGGCTGTATAGTGAATATAGTAGAACTTTTTGCCTTGCTTTGACGGACAAACGCTCTGGTTCGGACAATTGGAACAGTGGTGAAGATCAAACCCTGCGGTATATCGCTCTTTCTTCTTCTTTGTCTTGGCAGGCGCGTGGCCTTGGGGACAAGAAACAACTTCCCCCTTGTCAGATAATTCAAAATCCGCAAGGCTGATGTGATCCTCTTTCGTGCTTCCCATCACGGGGGATACAACACCGACTCCTAGTTCGGCAGCACCCTGGCAGTTATCATCACTGCCATAAAGAGAATCCGCCAGAGCTTCCTTAGGTGCAAGGCCGCTTTCCTTTGTTGCTGTTATAGCCGGGATCAGCGCATGGGCATCGCTTTCATGGGCAGGCTCAACAGCTACATGGGTAATCAAATTGAGAGTTGCTTCTTTGGCTTTTTCGTCTTTGCAGTAGGTCTCCATGACCTGGACTTGATAACCCTGCCCTTTATGGCCGCTGTATGTAGCATCCGGATCTGATGGATTTTGAAGAGAGTCAGAAGGTACTTCCTTCGGAGGTTTTACGGACACCGGATTTGAATCATCCGATGGGTTGACATTACACTGCCCATTCATAACTCGTTCAAGCAGTTTGTAACTATGCATATTTGTAACTTCACAATGATCCTTGAATTGTTGGACAAGATCAAAAAGATCCGCGCTGACTGAACTAAGGGTTTTGACTGATTCGGAAGGTTTTACCCTCGCAAAGCATCTCAGGGCGTTTTCTGGAAAATATTTTTCAACAATATCCGCATCTACCGTGGCAAATAGCTCTGTTTGGCGACGTTTCAAGTTCACAAGGAATTTGTTTATGGCTGTTACAAAAATACTGATTCTACCCAAACGTCTCATGTTGGATTTAATATGAACCGAATCAAGCCGTTGATTATCAGTGTTGACATTAAAAACCTTTGCCAGTTTATCTCTGATATTCTCAAATAGTTTCGTATCCAGGCCGTTTCGGTAAACAGCCTCCCGCATGTTCCATAATGTTTTTGTGCTCATGTACTTGGCGGAATCCGATTCTTCGGAAATGTTGAGCGCGTAGTGCCATTGAATGTTGAAGGCCAGTTGGTTTACGGTTTCTTCATCTGTAATATCTTGAGTTTGTTGAATAAGTAGGGCACCGAGTGCGGTGTGTAATTCCTTTGAAGGTCTTCCAAAGTCCTCTTCAAAGTTCAACGCAAACTCATTAACGGGAAGCTCACAGAGTAGTTCTTCTCGAAACAGACCCGCCCATGACTGATCCAGCAACTGGCGGCGTTTTGGGCTCAAAAAACCCCAGAAATCGAAAAGGTCCTGCTGTTTGTGGTTTTTGATTCGAATCATGTCTTTTGTCCTTAACTTGCTGATAAAGTTGAACCTTTCTATCAGAAAGCCAAGAAAAAGGCAAGAAGAAAAAACAATTATTTTAAAATATTTCAACCAGTTAAATG
>CAYGHY010000522.1:0-1745 GCA_964349435.1 uncultured Oscillospiraceae bacterium | reverse complement strand
CCTTATATTCGGGATCATCAACTTTGTGTCGATATGCTTTCATCCAAAATGCTTCGCGGCGGTTCAGATATACGCTTTCATTTCCTTTTCGAGATAGTGAGTATACGGTCTCAAATCCTGTGGTCTGGGTTACTTTCTCATATATGGCAACATCGGTTGCTGTTCCCAATTTGGGAATGAAATTCGCACAAATGTGAATATTACAGGCGATTTTTGTTCCGCTGAACAACTGGTGCCTTTCTTGATTATACCAATACTGATAATTGCTGGTATAGATTGGCTCTTGATATGAAGTTCTCTGTCCAATTAGTATACACAGTTTTTGATGTACTCCATCAAATAGGCAGTCTGGGCGATCAGCGTAACTCAAAATATACTGGGTTGATAATTTTAGCTGCAATTGCGAACGGATTTTTTGCATTCGCGGTGTGGACATATAAGAGAGAGGAATAATAAAGCCCAGTACGCCAAAATCGGTTAAATGATCACTTGAGTGCTTCAGAATATTGCAGTATACATTTCCAAAACGTTCGCTTAACTCTCCGTATTTGTTATCCTCGACGTAAGGCGGATTACCGATTATCAAATCATACTTCTCATTGAACTCCGGAGACAACTCAATAAAGTCATATGCGGTAAACGATAAGTTGATGGTATGAACTGCATAGAGTGCACAGCGGGGGTCACAATCCTTCAGGATAGAAAGAAAAAGGCGAATCTTTGTGATAATCACTGACTCTGCGTTAATGTCGTTGCCACGAATAGTACCAACAATAGTGTTAATATCGTTTTCCAGAAGCTCTGTGTGAGTTGATTTCCATAATTCTAGCTTGAGGCTTAACGCTGCAAGAAGGAACTCGCCTGCGCCACAGGTTGGTTCAAGAATTGTCTTTTGGGTACAAAACTCCTCTACCGGAATTCCAGAACAACCTTTTTTAGAAATCGAATTGGTATTAAGCAATCCGTAAAGCGCTTTTATACTGTTCTCCAAGATAAAACCAACGACATCCTTGGGTGTGTAGTAAACGCCTTTACTTTTTCGCACGGACTCTTTTTCATTAATTGAGGCTAGTTGGGATTGAAGCTCTTGATACGCGACTTCGTTAAAATAATCTGAAAATCTACCTTGCCCCTGAAAACTCCATTCTTTTTGAGGAACCCCGGCAAGTTTATATACTCCTATGCTGAGATCATATGCGGTATCAGATTTATAGCAGCCATATAAAAAGTTCTCGGTCATTCTAAGTGTTTCAGCAATAACAGTACTAATCATTACAGATCTCCTCAGCAAATATCATCATCCAAAATGGAATCAAAGTCATGTTTGAGCGAATTACCAGTTGGATGTAGGTTTGCTCGTAGATACTGTTCCAATTCAGAATCGTTAATATAATAATACATGCGCGGCACGATAAATTTCCGAATATCATTCCTCAGAGTCTTAAGCGCGATTCTAATCGTTGGCGTGAAAGACAATATGGGTATAGCATATCTGCAATCAGTCATTAAGTCACGAATTCTGTTTACTACATCTTCTGACCGGCTTTCATATTTCGTTAACCAAGTCGATAGAGGTTCGCGTTCACCCATAACAGCCATTCCACAAATAGCTTTGACAGGAGCACTAACATAAAAATAAACAAACGTGTTATTCCCGTCGGGGAAATTTGACCGATACTCGTATTTCTTCTTGCCTGTCTCGATGTAGTCAAACCATTCCGGCTCAAAGCTTAACAGAATAGACC
>CAYGHY010000521.1:0-1748 GCA_964349435.1 uncultured Oscillospiraceae bacterium | reverse complement strand
TACAGCGACATGGACCCAAAAACCATGCCGCTTTTTTGTTCTCTGTCCATAAAAGATTCAATCATATTCTGATGCTTCTGTGATGGCCGGACGATACACTGCCCTTCAGGACTGGATAAATACTCCACCAGTGAGTCTTTTGAGATAAGATTTTTGCCATAATAATTTATAGCTTGAATTTTCCCGTCTGCCACCCAGTTGTTGATGGTGGTATCATCATACCCTGTCAGATCCGCCGCCTGTTTGGTGGTCAGCATGTCCGACTCGTCTGCCCATTCATCCATAAGAAAAGAAAGAATCTCCTTCGGCTCTGTGTTGGCAACGGATTAGTATGCAGCGTGTTGTTACTATTGAAAGCGCCTACAGGAATGATGCTGTTTAACTCTCCTGTATCCTGCCGCCGGAGGAAATCGGCAACGTCGCTGCACCGTATCTGAAAACAGCGTGTCTGTTTGCCCGAATCTTCACAGGGAATTACGCCGTTTTCAAGCAGCCATTTTGCCTTTCGCTTACTGATATGTGCTACTGCTCGGAACTGCTCCAATGAGAGCGTTTCCGAGCAGTTCTTTAATATCGCCATATAATCCTGCTCCATTTTACCTCTCCCGTTACATCATGCTTATGGTCATGCCCAATTTTTGTTCTTCTTCCTGGGCCTCTTCCGGCTTCTCTCGCACTGGCACATCTGTTATCGGCTCCTCCTGTTTTTCAAAGGCAGCACTGATAGCCCTCGCTGAATCCTGTTTGGAGCTAAAATCTGGGTGCGAATAGGTGTCTGCCGTGGTTGCGAAAGTGGAATGGCCAAGCCACTCCTGAATAGATTTCATGGGGATGCCATGTGCTAAAAGCAAACTGGCGCAGGAGTGGCGCAAATCACCTTTTGCCCCCTAGCTTTGCCTTCTGTTACTTTATGGTTTATGGAGATGGCGCCTCGTTAAAAATCAATGACGCTCCAGCGAATACCAAGAACCTCGCTGCGCCGCGGTTTTTACCACCGTCCTATATTACAGCCTGCTGTTGCGGCAAAAACCAGGAGCCATGCAGCATGGTATTCTCCATAAATGTAGGAGTTAATCTTGTTTATCCAATCATGGTCACCTCCTTCAGGGCATGAAAAAACCGCCCCGAAGGGCGGCATAAAATTTAATAAGTGATCTAAAAAAATGTTATTTCAAGTTTATTGGCTAAGTTGAAATAACGATTACTATTTGATTGTATCCTTAAATTCCTGATTGTTTTTAACCAATTCGGCAAAAGTCACAGGCCGGAAATGATTAATATCAACACCCGCATTCAGGGCGTTAGGCATGGATTTTAGAAGCTGAAAATAGGCGGCATCAGTATTATTATGTATGTGTGCGTAAATATGATAGCTGCCTTTGGCAATGCCGTTCCACGTCATCACCGGATAATGGCACAGTGTAATTTTATGTAACCCGTCGCTGATCTCAAGCATGCTGGATACGCTTTCAAAGTGTTTCTCCAAGTCTGCTTTTTTCATCCAATCCTTATCATGTTGCCTTTGACCAGATGCTTTTTACCGTGAAGCCCGCTCAAATATTTATCTGCCGACACCGCATTACGGAAAAATAAATCGCCAAGAATATAGACTGTGTCGCTCTCGCCAACACAATTATTCCATTGCGCCAGAAGGTATTCGTCCATTTCCTCGACTGTGGCGAAGGGTCTGTTGCAATGCTTTATAACGCAATCGGTAGAAAAATTTTCGGTTGTAGAAAAATTTTCTT
>CAYGHY010000520.1:0-1750 GCA_964349435.1 uncultured Oscillospiraceae bacterium | reverse complement strand
CTGGCACCAAGAATCATGTCAACATCTCTTGCCCGGATACCTCGAAAGTACTGAATGAGGTTCACAAAAATATATCGTAACGCGCGCTGGAAGGAGTTCTGACCTTCCTGGAACATCCAAAATCGATAGATGTGGATTTTGCCGCCAAACTTATCTTCGTTCCGAATCGTTTTATATTGCATTCTAGTTTTTTTCGATACTCCTCTTGTCGGAGTTGGAGTATGAATCTCCATCTCATTACCTTCAGCAACTAATGCCTCTTCCAAATCCCTGGCAATTTGGGAACTAGCTATCTGCTCGGGAAAATAGTAAGGAGGGAGTGCGAGTACCTTCATAATAAACCACCACAAAATTTCTAAATGAAATCTGTGCTCTTTCTATTATCCAAAATCAGAGATCGTGCTGGAACCACTACATCATATGCCTGAGTATTTTTTGACACATACGCCCCAGCACCAATCAGCGTATGATGCGCGACAGTTACACCATCTTTCACTGTAGAATGGTTGCCAAGGAAACAGCTTTCACCAATTGTGACATTACCAGCAATCATTGACACGGCAGCAAAATGATTGTGATTGCCAACATGCGTGTTATGGCCAATCAGAACGCTGCTCCAAATGATAGTATTGCTTCCGAGTTCTGCATTAGGTTCAATCACTACATTTTCAAGAAATATATTGCCTTCTCCATATATAGCATTATTCAAAATTGCTGTTGGATGAATAAGGTTGGGTAAGTGATAACCTTTTTGCTTGGACGACAAAAACTTTTCAGCACGTATGTCATTCATATGACGATACCCAACAGCCATAACCAATTGGTAGGAATCGGGCGGCATTGTTTCATGAATTGTTTCAAAAGGCATCAATGGCAACCCGCTAATTTCTTTTGTGTCAATATATTGGCTGTCAGCTGTATAGGCTACTATATCCCAATTTGTAATTGAACGAATATAGTACCTAAGTGTCTCTGCATATAGACCAGTACCAAACAAGACTATTTTTAGCCGCTGGCTATTCATTCTATTAGAATCAACTTGAGAAAAGTTCATCTTATATTCCTTCCTGATTGATTAATCTTGTTGAACTTCAAATCTGATAATACTTGCCGCATTTAAGCAATTCTCAATTGCCTCGTGCGCAGAATTCCCAATTGCAATAACATGACCTATTCTTGATAGACTGCTTGTGATAGGATTAATCAATTCTCCCTGTTTCTTTGATAATATAACCTCAACAATATTATCCATCTTCCGAGCTTCTTCAACACCATCAACAGCTAGCAAAATCCCGCATGGTGAATCCAGATAACGAATTGCAGCGCATTTATGCAATTGATGCTCTAAATCCGGTTCTTTTCCAATTGCAATTTGAATGACAGCCTTAACCATATCGATTCCAGTCGAAAGAGGAACAAGATGGCTGGTGATACAATCCCCACCTAAACGTGCACCTAATTCAATCATCTTTGGTCCTTTATCTGTAAGCATGATTTCAACATGTGCTGCACCATTACAAATTCCGATTGCATTAACTGCTCTAATAGCAAGGCTGCGAATTTTTTGAAGTCCAGCAGGTGGAATCCGCGATGGTTGGCTATGTCCCATTTCCACGAAATGCGGATCGCCTGTGGTGAGTTTATCAGTCACAGCCAACACGTGAACCTTGCCTTTATAAACTATGACTTCCACACTGACTTCGTTTCCCTGCAGATACTCTTCGATGATTACCTTTCCAGACCGGCCGTT
>CAYGHY010000519.1:0-1756 GCA_964349435.1 uncultured Oscillospiraceae bacterium | reverse complement strand
CTTCCATAAGGATATTAATATACTGTGTCAGGAGATTTTCTTTTCTATATTTTTTCGAGCTTGCAACAAGCTGTTCAAGAGTTGCGAGATGTTTTGGACTGTGAGACATTATCAGGAGTTTATGTTCGGTGTGGAACTCTATTAAATCCTTAGTAGCGTTGTCAAGTGGAGACCTGACAAAAGCCCTCCATTTCATACCTTCTATGCATCAAAGCCGTTATAGTAATAGGCCAGTCGAACCTTGGTGACATTGAGAGCGCCAGCATCACTCCACTTGCTCACATTTACTCGCATATTCACCGTCCGCATAACCCGTTCTACCTTACTCGTCGTTTTGCCATTCAGTCTTTTTTCAATCGCCGTAAACATGTCGGGCCGGGCATTTTCAAGATATGATGCGGTATGCTTATATCCTTTCTCCCGGCAATGCACTATTACTGCCTCCAATCGTTTCCTCTTGGATTCGATCATTTTCTCAATCGTCTTCTTACAGTCAACAAGTGGACGTATAGCACATATTTCCATAAGCTCCGATACCACATACAACCATTCAACGCTCTTATGCTTTACAGTGTCCTGCCACAATACATACTTTGCCTGATAAGGAATATGCCACAGACACCGCTGGACGATTATCTTCACCTTATCTTTCAAGCCATCCACAATAGAGGTGTCGCCGTCTGTGATCAGCAGAAACCGGCGGCGCAATTTCTTAAATACGTCAATGCTGTTTTTGAAAAGCTTGTCCCATGAGCCATTGTAATTCCCAATGTCAAGGCCTGCAATCCTTACCCCGCCGCCCTTCTTATACTGCACAAATACCTTCAGCTCCTTCCCGCGTTTTGCTATCCCCTTAATGCCGATACCGGTTCCGTCCGCTTCTCCCCGGGGAAGTTCTTTGGCGTCCAGCTTGAAATCTATTTCAGATGCCGTCTTTTGAACCGCGCTCCAGATTGTCATCTTATCCACGGCCCACCCGAACATGCCGCCTATCTTCTCCGCCACCCGGTAGGTCGTCAGGGAGCCAAGAAGCCCCAGCTTACGGTAGACTTCAGCGGCTATCCTCTTGTTCGGCTCCATCCCAAGCAGCTTCCGGGTTATATACAACTTGCTCCCGCATCGCTTGCAGTGCACCTGTAACTGCTGCAATCTCACCCATCGGTAAAATGCGTGAATCTTCGTCTCCTTGCCATGTCTCGTCTTCCACGTGAAATCTTCATCATTGCCGCAGCACCCGCATGCAAAAGGCTTTTTCTTCAGTGCCATCGCATGTTCGCCAAAACCAACAAGCACTTTCTGAAAAAAATCCGCCAACAACTGCGGCAAAAGCTCAGCAAAGGCAGTAAGTATCGAGGAAATAGTACTGTCCTTTAAATGTACGTCAAATTGACAATCGAATCCGATTGTTATACCCTTATCCTGTGGGGTAACTCCCATATCGCCCTCCTTTTTTTATGGTTTAGTTCTCCAAAACTATTATTACCATAAAATGGAGGGCTTTTACTGCCAGGGTCTCTCCTTTTCTACTCTACTAAATACTTATCCGGAATATTCCTCAGGATCTGTGATTTGAAATTGTTGAGATTTCTCAGAGAGAGTATTTTGTGATGCTGCAAAACGCCGACGATTATTTCCGGGCCAAGATTAAGGTCTCTTGCGCAGCTCAGCACTCTTTCTCTCGATATGTACTTTTTGAATGGCTTGAAAAACTTCAGAATCTCCTGTGCCTTAATCATCTTTTCAGCAAGTTTGTCGG
>CAYGHY010000518.1:0-1758 GCA_964349435.1 uncultured Oscillospiraceae bacterium | reverse complement strand
GCCGGTTGATAGACAAGTTATTAAAAGAACGATCTACTAGTCAACAATATGTTAGCTCGTATCACCAAAAATGAGAGGAAAAGTTATGAACATACAATTTTCTCCTCCGGACATAACAGAACTTGAAATTCAGGCTGTTGTTGAGGCAATGAGGTCGGGCTGGATCACAACCGGCCCAAAGACAAAGCTTTTTGAAAAGCAACTCGCTGATTTCTTCGGAACATCTGTTGTTGTTTGTGTTAACTCAGCTACCGTTGCGATGGAACTGATTCTGCGTGCTTTGGGTGTTGGCCCCGGAGATGAAGTGATTACATCGGCCTATACTTATACAGCGTCAGCTTCTGTCATTCATCATGTTGGTGCAAAAATTGTCCTTGTTGATACTGCACCGGAATCCTATTTTATGGATTATCAAAAACTTGATGATGCGATTACTGAGAAGACAAAGGTCATTATCCCAGTAGACCTGGGAGGGGTAATGGCTGATTATAATCGATTATTCGAGGTGGTCAAAAATAAAAAGATCATGTTCAAACCATCAAACGATATTCAGAAGGCGTACGGCCGGCCGATTGTCCTGGCGGACGCAGCACATTCCATTGGTGCCTCATATCGAGGAAATCCTAGCGGTTCAGTGGGAGATTTCACCGCGTTCTCTTTTCATGCTGTTAAAAATCTCACTACTGCAGAAGGCGGCGCGATAACCTGGAGAGACCATGACGGCATTGACAGCGCACAATTATACAAGCAATTCCAATTATTGTCTCTTCATGGCCAGAATAAGGATGCACTATCAAAAATGAAGCTTGGTTCATGGGAATATGACATTATATACCCTGGTTATAAATGCAACATGACGGATCTGACCGCAGCCTTCGGTTTGGCACAGCTTGAAAGGTTTCCGGCGCTGATGAACAGGAGACTCAACATTATCAAAACATATGATGATACTCTTCAGCCGCTTGGCATCCAGAGCCTGAAACATTTTGACGATGATTATCAGGGTAACGGGCACCTTTATCTTTCCCGAGTTCCAAACATCAACGAAAATCAGCGGAATGATATCATTATCAAAATGGCAGAAAGAGGTATTGCATGCAATGTACATTTTAAACCATTGCCACTTTTTACCGCCTACAGAATGATGGGCTTAGATATTAAAGATTTCCCAAATGCTTATGCGCAGTATAAGAATGAAATCACGTTGCCGTCACATACACTTTTAAAGGACAATGAGGTTGCATTTGTTTGCGAAACGTTTGCATATTTCATTAGTCGTCAACCTAAAAGGTGAAAAATTAATGTATTTAAAGTTCTTCAAGCGGGCAATAGAACTTATTTTATGTATTCTACTATTGCCTTTCCTTCTAGTCATATCAATTGTTGTTGCGCTCCTTATCATTGTTGAAGACAGAGGTTCTCCATTCTTCATAGCGGCAAGAATGGGCATGAACGGCAGAAAGTTTAGAATGTACAAGTTCAGATCCATGTACATCAATGCTCCAGACATCAGAAACCCTGATGGGTCGACTTACAACGCAGACAATGACTTGCGCATAACTAAAATCGGGAAATTTTTAAGAAGAACATCTATTGATGAGTTACCTCAAATTATCAATGTTATAATTGGCAATATGAGTCTCATCGGCCCAAGACCAACTATGATTCCAGATATTCCATATGATAATCTGGAACCGATAATCAAAAAACGTTATTCTGTGCGGCCTGGAATCACTGGATATAGCCAGGCTTTTTTTC
>CAYGHY010000517.1:0-1760 GCA_964349435.1 uncultured Oscillospiraceae bacterium | reverse complement strand
GAACAAGATAAATTCGCTTTGGTTTTAAGTCATGAGCGAAGCGAATTTTCTTGGGGGGGGGGTTAACTTTGAAGGATAAAGCAGGTTGCCGCTCTTTTCCAACGCATGAATGGTATATGTCACAGGCCTTGAAGGAAGCGGAGAAAGCACGGAGGAAAGGCGAAACACCAGTTGGTGCTGTTGTGGTAAAGGACAACAGGATTATTGCCCGAGGTCATAATGAAAAGGAGTTGAAAAACGACTCCACGCTCCATGCAGAAATGACAGCAATCAAAAAAGCCAGCAGAAAACTTGGCTCATGGCGGCTGACCGGCTGCGACCTTTACGCAACGCTTGAACCATGCGCCATGTGTGCGGGCGCAATAATACAGGCACGGCTCAGGAATCTGTATATCGGAACGTCGGATTTGAAAGCCGGTGCGGCTGGGTCGGTAATCGACATTTTCAGAGTTGACGCTTTAAACCACAAAGTCGAAATAAGCTGGGGCTTGCAAGAGGAGCAGTGTTCCGAGATATTAAAAGAGTTCTTTAAGGAAATCAGAAGCCGGGAAAATGCAGTAAAGTAAAATAGGCAATAAACTCGTGCGGCGGAACTATAGCCGGATAATTTTTTTACAGTGAGAGTGTCGAGGTCGTCATAACAGGACCGGCTCGAAATAATAATTTGGTGTCTATACCGCAAAATCTAACAAAGTAGAGTATCGAAGCGGATGTAACGGTCCTGACTCGAAATCAAACCGGTCAAATGCCCGCCCGCTCGACTAAAACCCAGTTGGAATCAGGCTCTGTGAGCGCCTGATAAATGAATTTTTTTTGCAAATGCTAACACTTTGCTCACAGTTTTCTAAAAAGCGTTTTTCCGCCTCGGCGGTTAAACATATATGGAGAGGTATCGAAGAGGTCATAACGGGGCTGACTCGAAATCAGTTTGACGGCAACGTCACGTGGGTTCGAATCCCACCCTCTCCGCCATTTTGGGGTCTTGCCCCCTAAACTAAGGGCCTGTCTATTTGACAGGCCCTTTTACTAACCATAAAGGAGGGAAACATTCATGGAGAGAATTTATACTGTTGATGAAATCAAAAACATCGCCGGTGAAATTGCAAAGCGCCATGGCGTGGAGCGGATGTTCCTTTTTGGCTCTTACGCCAGAGGGAATGCCAAGCCGGGCAGCGATTTGGATTTTCGGATTGACAAAGGTCGTATCCGTGGATTGTTTGCCCTCGGCGGGCTATATGTTGATCTCGAAGAAGCCTTTGGCGTACCTGTAGATTTGCTCACCACCGATAGTCTGGACGAAGCTTTCAGGAAAGAAATTGCATCCGAGGAGGTACAGATTTATGGATAAAGCTAAGAAGGATTTGAGCATCATAGAGCATATCCTTGTGTACTGTGCTGAGATCGAGCAGACTGTTGCCCGTTTTGGCGATAACTTTGAAAGCTTTGAAACGGATAAGATTTACCGTAATGCTGCTACCATGTGTATTCTTCAGATTGGCGAGCTGGCTGGTCGCCTGTCACCCGAGTTTATAGCGGCTCATCCTGATGTCCCGTGGAGAAGCATAAAGGGAATGCGCAATGTCGCCGCGCATGCTTATGGAAGCATCAGCATTCCTGATGTATGGGACACTATAACTGCTGATATTCCGGTGCTGAAGGCTTACTGCAAAAAGATATTGGGTGCTTGAACATATATTAAGATTAGTACAGCGACATGGACCCAAAAACCATGCCGCTTTTTTGTTCTCTGTCCATAAAAG
>CAYGHY010000516.1:0-1763 GCA_964349435.1 uncultured Oscillospiraceae bacterium | reverse complement strand
TTTCATCCGGCAGGATGATCCCGCCTTCCCTGTCCACCATCACCTCGCCAATCGTGTAGGCGAAGCTGGGTGGACCACAGTAAACCGCTTCCTCCTCCAGGTGTTCGGCCAAGGCCTTGACCAGGGTCTTGCGGTCAGGGGCTGTTGATTGAATCCTCATGTCGATACCTCCTTGTTTTTGGTATGACATTACTCACTCGTATCCTCGAAGTAGTCAAGCATTTATATAACTTTTTGAGCATCTTCACAGCTCCCAGGGCATCCAACTTCGCCAGAAGTGCCCATAGCTGGAGACCTGGTTATAATCCACTTCCCGCAGGTGGAGAAGGGAGATGATTCCTGCCGGGGTCAGGTCATAATGCTTTCGAATCCACTGGACGATGTGATTCTGCGGAAGCCTTCCGGTCCCGAAGCAATCCACCGAGACGGACACCGGCTCAGGCACACCAATCGCGTAGGCCAGCTGCACCTCGCAGCGCTTGGCATATCCCGCTCGAACCACGGCCTTGGCGATCTTCCGGGCAATGTAAGCGCCAGAGCGGTCCACCTTAGTCGGATCCTTCCCGGAGAAGGCACCGCCGCCATGCCGGCAAGCACCGCCATAGGTATCCGCAATGATCTTCCTGCCTGTCACCCCGGTGTCTGCAAAGGAGGATCCGATCACAAACCGGCCGGTAGGGTTCACCAGCGCTTTGAAATCGGTGTTGAAGTCATAGGCTTTGGCGGTTTCCTGCATGACAGTCTTCACCGCGTCCCGGACATCCTCCAGGCTTGCGTGTTTAGTATGCTGGGTGCTGATGAGGAAAGTGTCGATGCGCTTGCGCCTGTAATCGTAGGTGACCTGGCTCTTGGCATCTGGCAGCAGGAAAGGGTTCCTGCTATCCTTCAGGCGCTCCAGCGCGGCAGTAGCCAACACGAAGGGTACCGGCAGCATCTCATGGGTTTCGTTGGTCGCATAGCCAAACATCATGCCCTGGTCACCAGCGCCTTGCTGGTCAACTCCCAGGGCGATATCTGCGCTCTGCTTTGATATCAGCCGGTTCACGGTGTAATCTTCGATATTCGGTAGCCCAATGCCTGCCAGCACGCAGTAGGTCAGATCTTTGAAATCGGGGGTATGCCCCGATGTGATCTCACCAGCGATGGTGATGTCATAGTCCTTGATCATGCACTCCACTGCTATCCGGCTATTCTTGTCGTATTTAAGGCAGTCCGTCACAATGGCATCGGAAATCTGGTCGCAAATCTTGTCCGGGTGTCCGTTGGATACCTGCTCGCTCGTAAACAGCATCGACTCGTCTTCCTTTCCCGCAATAGAAAAGGAGCAGGTTTTCGCCTGCTCCTAATGTTCTTGCTGAGTTTATACTATCACACCACACAGGGTGACAAATAGTGACATTTGGTGTCAAGTTTCCGTTTGAGTGGATATTTTGCGTAAATTAGGATGGCAATCCTTGTTTTTGATAGCTTCTTAATGATACTGGAATCATTGGCTACTGATTTGTTATGCATAACCAGTGAGTTGAATAAGCACACATAGCCCACCACCAACAACAACAACAGACTAACATATAGGAATTTAGATAATTACATTCTATTCACTATTTCTTCTTTTTCATTCATAAGTTCCACTAAAGAAAGAGGTTGATTTTCGTTAAGTTTATAAATTTGCCGCAAATAACAAAATGCGTTAAGAGGATTAATTGACGTTGTACTAGAGTAGTTTGCGAGTGAAGATGTTGGCCAAGTACAAAAGCTAATGT
>CAYGHY010000515.1:0-1765 GCA_964349435.1 uncultured Oscillospiraceae bacterium | reverse complement strand
AGTTGTGTTTTGGAGCCTCCAAGAGGCTTTATCTTGAGCTTGCCGGATTTGAGGCTGGTCTCGATGGGCTGACTCTCCAGAATAGATTTAAAGTCATTAACGCTAAATATCCTGTTGGTAACACAAAACTCAAGCGCTACCTCGGACCGTTGCCTGCCATATTTTTCACAGCAGATAAGAAGACTTGATAATTGATCTCGTACATATCGGGGATAATGCCTTTCAACCCTGGTGATAAATGTGTCTATATCTGAACTATGCCCAAAAAACTCTCTTGCCTGACTGCGGAGTTCATTTACTTTAATGGACGGGTTCCTGCGATGATTGTTGTTGATAACTGTACGCCCTCTACCCTCTGGTATGAGATGCGTAGCAATGGTTTTGCCAGTTGAGTCGTTTATCGTCAGTTTACCTTCTGATTCTGTTATGTACACGCGGGTGTCGTCATTATTATATGTCCCAAATGGTAACGAATAGATGTTCCCCCTGTATTTTATTACATTGGTCTTCATCACCTTGTGGCCATTATTCTTTACAGGCGAGAAAATGGGAAGCCAGGGATGCAGGTACTTCTGTTCTTCGCACCATACGGTATATGGAACCCTACAGGTCGTATTGTGCTTCATCATATTGCCTGTACGGTTCAGCCACGCTATTGCTTCAAGATTGAGCGTCTCAATATCTGTGAAAATGCGATTGTATAGAAAGTTCTGCTTGATATACTTAACAACATTCTCCACCTTACCCTTGCTCTCAGGGTCTGCTGCATGGCAAAATGTAGCCTTGAAAGGACGACTTGCCATATACCGGCCAAAAATATCCGTAAGAATATAATCCCCCATATTTTCCCGGTGAATAAAAACCGTATCCAGATCGTAAATAATCTCTCCGGGGATGCCCTGAAAGAACTCAAAGGACTTCTCATGAGCTTCTGCCGCAATCTGACTGTTAAAGGGCTCATCTCTGAAAAAAACGAACTTATACCTGCTATGACAAAGCAACATGGCAAAGAAATAAACAACCTGCCAGCCACCTTTACTTGTGCGAAGCCTTTTCTCCCCAAAATCTACCTGTGCCAGTTTGCCCATAGGAAGATCTGGCACCGCCGAGTATTGACGGTCACTACGGGTAACCTTAGGGATATTATATTCACCCCTCATTTTCATCACATAATTGTAAACCGTTTTGGGATCAAGACTGGGAAAATCATGGAAACGCTCTTTCAGCTTGTCATGAACCACTGCTGCCGGGGTGTCCGGGTACTCACCCAGATAATGTACAATAAAACTCTTGTAAGAATCCATAACGGAAGATCGGTAACCCAGTCTGGTAAGAAACTGGTCAAACTCTTCATCTGTCATTGAAAGATACTTCTTCACTGTGCGGAAGTTAATCCCAAAGTGATCTGCGATCCTTTGAATGGAAAACTTCTCATCTTCTCGAAAACGTTTAATCTCGTAGTACATAATGATAAGATCCTTTTGTTTTTTGTCCATTGCAGTCAGGTTTATGGTTCTGATTGCAAATAAACTCGTTAATAATAATGTTCTCTTATCACTGTACTCTTGATGCCATTTTTACTGCACTCTTGATGCCATTTTTTACTGCAGTGCCACTCCCATTTTCACTGCATTCTTAGTTCCCGGTTACAGAAGGAGTATGATAACAGTAAGCAAGAAGGTAAAAGGTATTACCCTTATACCGTAGTAGAGAGCACCGTTCTCAGGCCGGGCAGGAGGAGTGAAGTCGCTGAGTATCGTTAAGA
>CAYGHY010000514.1:0-1766 GCA_964349435.1 uncultured Oscillospiraceae bacterium | reverse complement strand
TTTCATTCATTGTGCCTTCTCCGCTTATCTATATATAATGAAAAGAACAACTATTATTTCAACGATTCCTAAAGCATCCGCTTTTATTTCTGAAAGGTGCGCAAATGCCGGCCAAAAATGAAGTTTTCGCTGCGGTACTATTTATAATTCTAATATATAGCCCTTTCTTTTACCATACTTAATTTGAAATAGTATAATTTAAGCAAACTTGTTATATGCCAAATGTTAGGCTATAATATGAATGCCGGACAAAAAGCCGGAGGTGAAACTCTACTCTATTAAAGCCGGGAGGAAAAATGAAGGTCCTAGGAATTGTAGCTGAATACAACCCTTTTCATAACGGACACCTGTACCATATTCAAGCTTCCCGGGGCATATCAGGCGCTGACTGTGTTGTGGCAGTCATGAGCGGAAACTTTATACAACGCGGTGAGCCTGCACTGGTTGACAAATGGGCAAGAACGGAAATGGCCTTGCTTTGTGGCGTCGATCTTGTTATAGAACTACCCTGCCCCTACGCCATGGCGAGCGCCGAGTATTTCGGCTATGGCGCCGTTAAGCTGCTGGACAGTCTTGGAGCCGTAAATATGCTATGCTTCGGCAGCGAGTCAGGAAGTATTGAAAAACTTACTGAGGCAGCCTCTGTTCTTGGAGAGGAGCCGGATAATTACAAGCTTGCCCTTAAAGCATCCCTTTCTGTTGGGAAATCCTTTCCGGCAGCCCGCCAGGAAGCACTTTCAAACTATCTCAAGGCTCAATGCGGTCGGGATTCTCTGTCGGAAACCCTCAAAAGCTCAAACAACATCCTTGGTATAGAATACTTGAAGGCCCTCAAGCGGTTAAATAGCGCCATAATTCCCATGACCATCAAGAGAGTCGGAAACGAATATAATTCAACTGAACTGTCCGGTGAAATAAGCAGCGCGACATCGATAAGAAGAATTATTGCTGGAAATTCCTGGCCTGCTGCCAGAAAACTGCTGGCCGCAGCTCTGCCCGTCCAGTCATTAACTATTCTTGAACGCGAGTTTGAACTTGGCAAAGGTCCCATCTTCTCTTCGGATTTCAGTATGCTTTTACTTTCGTCGTTAAGAAGAATGTCTGTTGAAGAAATCAGTACCCTGCCATATATGGACGAAGGTCTCGAAAATAGATTCAAGCGTGCAGCAGAGAATACCGGTTCCTATCAAGAACTACTGAATGCTGTCTTTACCAGGCGTTATACAAATACCCGGATACAACGGTGCCTGTTTAGCTTATTGACCGGTTTGAGAAGGGACAGCTTCGACCGTTTCAATAAAAACGGCGGTCCCCCGTATATTCGAGTACTTGGTTTTAACAATACTGGAAGGCAACTGCTTTCGTCAGTCAAGGGCAGTTCTTTACTCCCTGTCATAACTAAAACCGCAGATTTTAAGAATTCTGACATCCCGTGCGCAGCAGCTATGCTAAACCTGGAAGCCGCTGCAACGGATCAGTATGTGCTGGGCTTCAGAAAATCAGGCTTAAGAAAATCAGGCAGCGAATATATGCGAAATGTCATATACCACGCTCCGTAATTATGGCATTCAAATATCATGAAATAAATAATGCAAAAAATATTTGAGTCAGCCGGCTTTTTGCAATTATATTGCTTCTAAACCTTTCGCATAAATATAATTCTTCATCTGTATCGAATTATTTTTACAAGTTATATATTTTCGAATCATCTCTGTTTTTTTACCTCGGAGAAGGAATTTTTTAAACTATCTGGAATAGTTATATAT
>CAYGHY010000513.1:0-1782 GCA_964349435.1 uncultured Oscillospiraceae bacterium | reverse complement strand
ATCCGATGTATGTTCGCAGTGATGCAGTACACGTCTCTCAAATCGGATTTCGGGCAGACGATCCTGATAAAAATGCTTTTCTTTCCTTATGGATGGGCAACGGAGGGGGATACACCTATCCTGAAAACCTTGAGTTTTACCTGATCAATGATAAAACCAATGAAAAAGTCTTCACGGGGAAAGCAGTCATGCAATGGAAAGGCAGCGATCCCGAAGGGATCGGATCAAAGATTAACCATAGCAAGTCTGATGTTATCCGATTGGATTTCAGTAGTTTCAACACCCCCGGACGTTATCGGGTATGCGTAGAAGGAATTGGATGCGGTTATCCTTTTAATATTGATGCAGAAAACACGTGGAAAAATGCCTTCAAACTTTCCATGAAAGGAGTTTTCCAGCACCGGAGCGGTATCCCGATGCTTCCGCCCTACACTGATTTTGTGCGTCCGCGCAGCTTTCATCCTGAAGACGGAGTGAAAATATATCAATCCACAACCTCTCTGCTGAATAGTGGAAACGGTTTGAATGCACTCGGCACAGACAGAGGCAATTTTGGCAATTTGGTGGCAGGAAAGACCGATATTCTGGTTCCCGAAGCCTGGGGAGGCACCATGGATGCAGGAGACTGGGACAGAAGAATCAATCACTTGTTTACCCCGAGACTTTATCTGGAATTAGTGGAAATGTATCCGGATTACTTTAAAGATCTCTGTTTGTATATTCCGGAATCTGGAAATGATTTGCCTGATATTGTAGATGAAGCCTTGTTCGGACTTGACATTTACCGGAGAATGCAATTGCCTGACGGAGGAATCCGCGGAGGGGTGGAATCGTCAGAACACCCCATCGAAGGAAGCACTTCCTGGCAGGAATCCCTTACGGTACTTGCCTATGCTCCGGATCACTGGTCAGGTTATCTTTACGCGGGAGTTGCAGCGCGGGCAGCCTATGTGCTAAAAAGTCTTGGACACCCTGAGAAGGCGGAAATCTGGGAACATAGTGCAGAAAAAGCGATGGAATGGTCTGAAGCAGAATATCAAAGGTGGATGGATAGCCCTCAATATGAAAAGGTTACCATGCGTGCCAAAAATGAAGTACCCATCGAGCGCAACCTTGCCGCAGTTGAATTGTACAGACTCACCAAAGATCAACGCTGGCATAAAATTTACCTTGCCACGCAATCCGTCCCGGCTGAACGTACCGAAGCGGCCTTTGTTTATGCACGGCTTGAACCGTCAATGACCGATAAAAAAGCCCGTCAAACCGCGATAGACATGCTGATGAATGAAGCCAAACGCCTGACAGAACTCTCTGCTGACAATGCTTATGGTTTGACCACAGGCATGCCCGGAAGATCCCTTGGAGGCTATCCCGGTCACTATGGTATTCCGGCTTCACCTACACTGGTTCGGGCTCATTATTTGACCGGAGATCCTCTCTATTTGAAAACCTTGCTTCGTTCCACTCTCTACTCTGCAGGCGCCAACCCTATGAACCTTAGCTTAACTAGCGGACTGGGAGAAAACTACGTGAAGAACGTACTGCATGAAGACTCCAAACACACCGGACAACCTGCTCCTGTCGGAATTACCGTCTTTGGACCCAGTGAACTGGCGATCAACGCGAGACGCGGATCGGAGCCGGCTTTGCGCCTGAGCGGTCAGGTTACTCCGGATTTGTATGAGTGGCCTACCGCAGAGTCCTATTTTGATGTATTCTGGTTTGTTTCGCAAAACGAATATGTCATAGATCGGCCTCTGGGTCAGGTGGCCTATGTATGGG
>CAYGHY010000512.1:0-1786 GCA_964349435.1 uncultured Oscillospiraceae bacterium | reverse complement strand
CCTTTGTAGGCAAACACATTGGGTATTTAACTATTCATGTTGCGCTGTAGTGTTAGCATAAATGGAAAACGATTACCATATAATGCTGGCAAGGCCGGAACATCTGGCTGCATTGCCCCAGATTGAACGCGCTGCTGCTGAAATTTTTCCAGCAGGGATGATTCCTGTTGAAGCTAAGAACTACGTTCTTACATTGGAAGAGTTTGAAAATGCACAGTCTAAAAACCAACTATGGGCAGTGGTTACTTTGGATAATCAACCCGTTGGTTTTGCGATGGCCCTGGTAAAAGGCAAATCTGCGATGATGGCAGAACTTGATGTAGATCCTGAACATCAACGCAAAGGCCTTGGCAGAAAACTGGTGCAAACTGTTATAAATTGGGCTCGCGAAGGGGGTTTTAATCATCTGACGCTCACCACCTTTAGTAATGTTCCATGGAATGCACCATTTTATGAAAAAATGGGTTTCCGGTGTTTGCACGGGTCTGAATTAACTGCTGATCTTATTGCTGCTTTAGACCGGGAAGCGGAACTTGGGCTAAAAGACAGAGTGGCAATGCAAATTACATTATCAGCACCAGAAATGGGCGAACAGCTTATTGCTCCATGCGGTATGAACTGCAGCCTTTGCATAGCTTACCAGACGCAGAAGTATGATCTTGACAAACAGGGTTTCAGAAGAAAATATTGCCCAGGTTGTCTGCCGCGGGGTAAGAACTGTATGCACATGAAAGAATCCTGCAATAAAGTTGGAAAAGGGTTGATCCGATTTTGCTATGAATGTATAGATTTTCCCTGCAAGCGCTTAAAAGCGCTCGATAAACGTTACAGAACTAAATACCACATGAGCATGATAAAAAACCTCAGCTCCATTAGTGAAAAAGGTATGAAGGCTTTCCTCGAAAGTGAAGAGGCACAGTGGTGCTGTCCCGAATGCGGAGCAGCTATATGCTGCCATAATGGCCTCTGTTTGAACTGTGACCTGGAAAGATTATTCCTGAACAGAAAATATCGTTGGGGAGAACAATAGTCATATTATCTATAAAAGTTCTTATTAACCTGCTTGTTTCTCATAGTTCCGTCAGCCAGGTGCTCCTTGATAAAAGTACCTTCTTCAATATCTTTGAAGGCCTGTTTTAGTTCTTCTTTTGTGTTCATCACGATCGGGCCGCCCCACTCGATAGGCTCGTTTAATGGTTTGCCTGAAAAGAGCAGCAGGCGCGCTTCTTCGTCACTACCGGCTTTAAGGTGCAGTGTGTCACCTCGTTCAAACAATACAGCTTGCCGGGCAGGCAGCATCCTGTTATCTTCTGCCGGGAATAGGAGAGAGCCTTGGAGAATATAAATAAACAGAGTGTTTTCCGGACTTGTCTCATAATTGAAGGAGCCGCCGCTTTGTACGGTAATGTCTAAGTATGTGGGTTGGACAGTAATCTCTTCCATCGGACCCTTTGTCCCATTAAAATCTCCTGCTATTATTTTGACAACGCTTCCATTCTCTTCGATTACCGGCATGTCGGAGCTTTTAAAGTCCCTATATTTAGGCACGGTCATTTTATCCCCGGCCGGCAGATTGACCCACAGCTGTGTGCCCAGCAGCCGTGGCGCTGGCTGGGGCATTTCCTGGTGGATTATCCCGCTGCCGGCGGTCATCCACTGACATTCCCCGTTTCTTATAACTCCTGAATTACCCAGACTATCACCGTGATCAATCTCACCTTCGAGAAGGTAGGTAACTGTTTCAATACCCCGGTGGGGATGCCAGGGGAAACCTTTTATATATGTG
>CAYGHY010000511.1:0-1792 GCA_964349435.1 uncultured Oscillospiraceae bacterium | reverse complement strand
CTTCTGAATCAATACCTCCATTTCATTGCGCAATGTATCCATCTCCTTGCTGTAAACCGGATTGGTTGCAAGATTGACTATCTCCAGTGGGTCATTCTCCAGATCATATAGCTCTTCTGGCGCATCAATGAACCGGTAGCGGAAGTACTTCCATTTTTTTGTCCGCAGTCCTTCGCTGGAAGGTATGGGGTCAAAATTCCAGAGATGCTCAACAAGTATCGATTCTCTTGCCTTTTCAGGTTTCCCTGAGACCAGGTAAGGTGTAAGACTTATCCCCTGGTAATCGGAAGGGACTTCAATACCTGCCAGGTCAAGGATTGTAAATGGCACATCAATATTGAGCACCATGTCAGATACTTCCTGGTGTTTTTTCGCCCGGGGATCATAAATGATCAATGGAACATGAATTGATTCTTCATACATCAGCCATTTTCCTGCCAGTTGACGTTCTCCGGTGAAATATCCGTTATCGCTCATAAAAATTATGACTGTGTTTTCGGCAAGGCCCTTTTCCTGAAGCGCTTTTCTTAATTTTCCGATTTCGTCATCTATTTCACTGATCATCCGGTAATATCCCTTCATGCTGTGCTGATATTTTTCCGGTGTATCATACCTCCAATACCAGCGTACACGGTTAAACCCCTCTCTCACTTCTTTTGGCAAAGCATTAAAATATTCATCCTCAATTAATCCAGGAGGGGGAAAGGTTATATCACTATACTGCTCATCTGATTTTTCCTGCCAGAAGAATTGTTCAGGGGCGGGATCATGGGCGTGAGGGGCGCTAAAACTGAGAGATAAGCAAAATGGTCTGTCTTCAGGCAAACTGTCTAAAAACTCTTTTGCCCTGTATCCTGTATAGTGTGTCAGATGAACCGTATCCTTTCCAATGGTTTTATAAAAAAATCCTCTGTAGTCTGTATATTTGTCAGACCGGTCGAAGATCTCTGCTTTGTCGAAAAGACTTTCAGCATCTGTATAATCCACACCTAGTTTGCCGTAAAACCCCGTGTAATAGTCATTTTGCCGAAGAATGACAGGATAAGAAATATCCATATATGGCTTTTTCAAAGGTCCCTGCTGAAAGGTATAGCCATGTGTACGTTCGTACAAACCAGTGAGAATGGATGCCCTGCTCGCTGCACAGATTGGAGTAGTAATGAAAGCATTTTTAAAATATACGCCTTCCCTGGCGAGCCGGTCCATTTCCGGAGTCTGGATCAGGTTATTCCCGGCATAACCTAAAGCATCCCATCGTTGGTCGTCGGTTAGAATGAATATTACATTTGGTGGCTTGCTTTCTGATGTACCGGCATTATTTGATTTACATCCCGGAAATAAGGCGCATCCCATTAATAAAAATGATACATTTTTCATGTTAAAGTTTTCACCAGTGTCTGCTAAAAATCAAAGCTAAGTTGAAGACCAAAGTTGTCATATATGTCAGATCCTTCGCCGAATGGACTTTCAAACAGTTCTCTAATAGGCGTTCTGTCAATGAGAGATCCTCGCGATATGCCGAGTACATCGAACATGCTCCTGTTGAGACGGTAGTCATGTTTGGCGACAGCAACAAGGCAGGGTACGTGGTTGCTTTTTATTGACAGTTTGTAAATATAGTTGATTAAGGTGAAATTTGCCTAGTTCAATTGAAACGGAAATGAGCTCTGCTGGGGAGCAACGCATCAGGGATAAATTGAACCGACAAGAATGACCTCCTCCCATATTCAGAGTTACTCATAAGTAGAGAATTCGGTCTTATTGACCGCCTCCCCAAACGTGCCCCCAACCT
>CAYGHY010000510.1:0-1794 GCA_964349435.1 uncultured Oscillospiraceae bacterium | reverse complement strand
AGTGCCTGAAAAAACCGTACTTTGGCCTCGGCATTTCCACCGGCAGTTAAACCATGACGATTTCCCATGATCTCTTTGAGCACGGCCATTTTTTCCTTCCTGCGCTCGTGTCGAACGTAAAAGTAAGTTGAAATAAAAAAGGTCACCAGCCCGGAAAGGAGAGCTGCGAGTACTGTGACCAATATGGGCGTTTGCATCTGTCTCAACCTCCGCCTTCAACAAAGTAAGCCCTTGAATAGCCATACAGGTCCGCAAGCTTAATCAAGGTGTCCAAGAGGGTAGGGGGTCACATCTTCATCTTATTTACAATCCGACTCCTGGCTGCACTGACCGCCATCAAGTGCTTTGATTTGTTATCCCAATCACTTTGAATGACGATGGGCTCAGCATTCTTCATCTTTTTAGCATATTGCTCTACCAGATCCTGATACTCCAAGTCATTCTTCTGATTCTTATAGAATAATGCTCTCCGTGCCTGGCGGGCCACGATCTGACTGATCCTGCTGACGGATAGTCCATATTTTGCTGCAATCTCCTTGTTGGGCACTCCTTGCAGGAACAGTTTAGTGATCTCTTTGTTCTTTGGCTTCCCCCACAAGATATCGGGATCAATTTCTTCAAAGGCAGATAACATTTCGGCTTTTTTCATTTATTGGGCTCCAAACACTTCATCGAATATTCCATCCAGATCCTCATCATCAGGCTCAACGCCCTTATATCGATAAACTTGGGTCATCATCAGCGCAAAGTATTTTTCCCGATTGGCACCTAATAAAGTATGGGTATCAAGTTCTTTAAGTATTTTCAACATATCAGAATTTAACATGCCATTTCTTGTCATGCTCTTCTTTGGTCTCTTTAGATCTAATTTATAAACCGAGTCAATGATTAATGTTTCTAGCTGTGCCAGTAAACCATTTATTTCATGATCCAGTGTAATCCCAACCTGTAGCAAGACTATACTGGATAATTTATCAATATCATCTTTGGTTAACTCCTTACCTTCAGGCAAAGGCACTCTTGTTATTCCTACCAGTAAGGCGTTAATCCAAGAAAAGTAAGCCTGCATAAGTGCAAGATGGAATCTCACTTTCTTTCCCATCCACAGCTTATTTCTTGATATCACCTCTTCAAATCCTTTAAAGAAATCTCGAAACTTATCAACGCTGCTGAAAGCATCCGAATACTGAAGGTATTTGCCATGCGGGAGTGTCAATCCAAAGCTGGCCAATAACGCATACCATTCTTTTTCTTTGCCATTATGAAGTTCCAAATGATACGATAATTTCTCAAGGTAATCAAGTATCTCCTGCTCACTGTTAACACGCTTCTCAAGAATAACACCTGAGACTCTGGTGATTTCATCTTTCTTCTTGAGATAAAAAGTAGTTACAAACGCTATGATAAGGCCAACACCCAAGGTAACAATAATATTAAAAATTCCTTCCCACATGAATTGTGGCAGGCCTAAATATGAATTAACCGCTTCTTCCATTGGGTGTGCCTCCTACGGGGAAAAGTACTTCTACTTTTTCTTGTTAACGTAGACTTTATATATATTTGATAAATACTTATTAGGTTCAGGCATTGGATGACCTTTTCCTTTTTTATCCTTACGTTCATGTTCAATATAAACCTTTTTAATTCGCTCCCAGTCATCTGGATAGAGTTCCCTGAACTTCTCAGTAAATAATTTTTCACTGTGATTACTACCCAAAGCTGCAAATACAGCTTCAACCTTCTTTTCCTTTTGTGGCACAACACTTTGAGCCATGATTTACCCCCCTTTCTTAC
>CAYGHY010000509.1:0-1795 GCA_964349435.1 uncultured Oscillospiraceae bacterium | reverse complement strand
GGGAAGGATATCTCGCCCTCGCCCGCCAACACATAATCTACATATACATGCTCTTTTAGAATATCGTCAGCATCATACGAAACTTCAGGTCCTCCCAGCACAATAGCTGTTTTTGGTAATAACTTTTTAAGGCTTGCCGCCAATTTCAAAACATGGGGTATATTCCATATGTAGCACGAAAACGCAATAACATCAGGCTTTTCCAGATAAATGGCGGCCAATATGTCATCCAGATTTTCATTGACCGTATGTTCTGCAACACGAACTTCACCACAGGCATCTCCACAGGCTGCTTTCAGATACCATGGCGCCAGGGATGAGTGAATATATTTTGAATTCAGTGCAACAATCAATGTTTTCATTAGTACCCCTATACTAAGCTGTCCCAAATGGTTCCATCGTCCCCTCACCAATTATACCCCAACGCTCTGCGCACATTCAAGAGCTTGTCCCTTCATAGTATTTATCTTGCGATAATGTCACCCTATTAACATAAATGACGATAATGAGTGTTTGAATGAGTAACTTTATGCAAATATCCCCTCCCGCATCATTCTACCCCATGATTCTAACACATATGCCAGGTAATCAAAGTAGTTTTTCTTTCGTATATCATCAGAGATTGTTAACATGCTCTGAGCCACTACCTCACCATTTAGCACATATTCGACAAAGCCTGTATTCGTACCTGCATAAACCGGGGCTCTCAATACCTTCGGCACATATTCCCTCACCTCAAGCATTTCTGCCTCCTGCTCACTCAAAGGAAGCTCCACGCCCTGTGCCACTTTTAGAATTACACTATCATGACTACCTCTGTACACAGGTACTCTGACATATATATCTCCTGCGTACAAATACTTACACATCTTGAAAGTCCCATATGAATAATCAAGTAAAGCTTTGCTCGCAATCGCTCTTGCCATTCTTGTCGGTGAACCAAGCACGACTGTAATAAGCTGCATGCCGTTTCTTTGAGCCGATGTAACAAGACATCTTCCGGCCTTTCCGGTGTAGCCTGTTTTTACACCGTCGACACCTGGATAAGCTCCCAGCAGCTCATTTGTATTGTAAAGGCCATATCCCTGAATGTGGAAACTGGTGGTAGATACAATTTCCGCAAATACAGGATTTCCCAATGCGCATTTGGTAATAATTGCCACATCGTATGCGGTTGAATATTGGTCGTTGGTATCAAGACCATGGGGACTGATAAAGTGTGAATCTGCAGCTCCCAATGATTTTGCTTTAATGTTCATCATGTCAGAAAAGCTCTCCACCGTACCTCCAATGTGCTCAGCTACAGCTATAGCCGCATCGTTGGCTGACATCATCAGCATTGCATAAAGCAATTCCTTCAGTGTGTACTTCTGGCCTGTTTTCAGTCCAAGGGAGGATCCTCGTATATCTGCAGCTCTCTTGCTTATAGTAACCTCATCCTCCAAGCCGCCATTTTCCAAAGCAACCAAAGCAGTCATTATTTTTGTTGTACTGGCAATTGAACGCCTGACAATCGCATTTTTTGAATAGAGCACACGTCCGCTGGACGGTTCCAAAACGACTGCTGCAAATGCATTAACCGAAGGTGCCTTCATTTCTGCAAAAACTTTTCCTAAAATAACAGGCGTATGCGGTTCGGTTTCCATCTCATCATCACTATATACCGGTTGTGTAATTGTAAGGATAATGATTATGAATATTAAAAAGAAACGCTTTACTTTATCAATAGAATTCAGTAATATCATCTCCAGAAAGCTTATTTTATTGTTATGGCATTATACTCATTAAACCATAC
>CAYGHY010000508.1:0-1801 GCA_964349435.1 uncultured Oscillospiraceae bacterium | reverse complement strand
CGCCTGCTCGATGCGCACCCTGAGGAATCGCTTGTTGTCCTCAAAGTTCTCACGGGAGTTCAGACAACACATTTCTATCTCTGCCATGCCCTTCAATACAGTCATAAGTGCATAGATTCTTGCGGCTACACTGGCTTCCGAAAGTACTGAAATATTGCTTGGCTTAATAACAAAATATACAAGTTCTCCATGCCCATAGGTCTGCAGACTGTAATCTGTAATGTCCTTTGTTCCAATGAGCTGCCTTGTGGAGAGCTTTTGCCTGGCTATGTTTTTTTCTTTTATGCTCATTCGTCTGTATACCTCCATTCAAACATTTGCTGTTTTGTTAAGAAAAACCCGCAGGCATACTTGATAAAATCCAGAATTGAGGTTTCCTCAAAACGGATAGTCAAAAAGGCATATAAGGCTGTTCCAACGATGGGAATGAGAATACCAAGCTGAGCCAGCGCAAAAACAGAGATAAGACATCCAACGCCTATGATTCCTATATCCCGAAGTTGCCACAGCCAAAGTACTGCTTTTGATCTTAAATTATCAGGGTAGATATACATTTTACTTCACTCCAATCTTGATGAATGATGGGAATACCCAACCTTTCGGCTTCCGCAATCTCACGGCGCATGCCCTCCGATATTTGGTCTCCAAACACCCATATAGCATCACACGAAGCAAGGAGACGCAATCCCATTTTGATTCCCTTCTCTCTTTCTGCCGGATTATTCTCACAGAGAAACCTTGGAAACAGTAGATGGGGAGCTACGGGACAAACGTTGCAGCTTGTAGCGTAGCTGCAGTATTCGATCGTCATTTTGGTATTGTATTCGATGTCACCAGCATATGGCGAGGCGATATATACCAACTTCATCTCTGTCATTTCGCTACCGCCTGTACAACTGTTCTTGTGATGTTCACCGCAGACTGAGCAGCATAGATGGTGCTCATGAGATTTGCCTTGGTAGAAGTGTCCAGTCCAAACTGTCCGGCGATTCTTGGTATCTCGGAAGATGCCAGCATCAAACCGAGTCCGAGAAGCATATTGTCGTTCCATACAAGGAGTCCGGCAATTAGAATGGTTGCCTGTAAAAATGCAGTCAGGCATAATCCTACCACCTGTTTGCTCCAAGATACAAAGCCGTCAATATAGCCACGAGGAACTGAAAACATATACAGGCTTCCCACCGCTATTTGGATTAACAGGATGCCCCCACGTTTTAAGTTTGAGAAGAATACTTTTATCACTGCATAGCCCATAAGGATCACACAAAAGATGCCGAGGATTGGATTCAGTCCAAGGCCTCCAATATTGGTGAGAGCACCAAGAGCCATTGTGCTAATGCCTCCACTTGCTCCCATTAGCTTTGAGATTCCGGAGGTGAAGCTCCCCTGCAGAGTAATTGACAACTTGTACAGCTCCACAGGTACAATGGTAAACAGGCTCACAGCCATAAACCCCTTGATTGCATTTAAAGCCGTGTCCTTTATGCTTGCCCGCCCTGACTGTGCTTCTATTCCAAATTCAAATAGCGCCACTACCAGGCCGGTTCCATACAATGCCCATGCCAAATAACTGAAAAATGTTACGATTGCCTGCACCCACGTCATGCCGAACAGGTCAGCACCCATGTTTCCCATCATAGCGAAAAAATTACCGAGGAACCCAATCATTTGCTGATATATCCAATCTATAATCTGTCCAAGAATAAGATCGGCAGTAAAATCCCATATAAACATTGCGTGTTTCACTCCCTTCACTTGATTTCGTTTGAGAGAGGGAGCCTGTTTTTACTGACTCCCCTCT
>CAYGHY010000507.1:0-1803 GCA_964349435.1 uncultured Oscillospiraceae bacterium | reverse complement strand
CCTCAAATTTGTCTGTATCGTTATATACAGCCTCCATTTATATGGGTCTCCAAAGGCATCATCCTCCTGACACTGCAGATATAATTGATCTGATGGCTGAATTCCGGTCATTACCTGTTGCCAAGGCAATCCAGGTATGATTTCGACAGAACCTATAATCTCCGGAAGGATAAGGTAGATATCACCGAGCTTGGCGGGGAGAGATGGCTTGGGGTAACTTTTTGATAAAGCGCCTTTGAAGTAAAAATCGCTTACTTTCATTCCGCCATCGGGAGGAAATTTGTGCACAAACTGATTGGTAATTGTATTATCCATATAAGAAACGGAGTCGTGTTTTTCATCATAAGTTTCCATTTCAGGATGTTTGCTGTCAATAATCTTCATCCCCAACTTTTGAGCGATGGTATATTCCAGGTTTGCACCTGCAGAGTCGTACCAGTTACACATCAGGTAGATGGCATCGCACTGCACCAGGGCAGCGATGCACTCACGCATGTAATCCTCCCAGCTTTTTGAGTGGTTGTGTGGGAGGTTCATAGGGTTTATTACCTCATGGCCATCTTTTCGAAGCTGGCGCTCCGCAATAAAAAATAGGTACCTTACCAGATGTACTGGCACGCTTGTGATCTTTCCACAGATGTAAACTTTCATGGTGGTTTTTATTAGTGTGTATTACAATTTGCTTTATAAAATGCATCTGCAAATCCCATAGGTGTGGCGCTTCTGGCTTCTTTGGTTTTTTCTGACTTTCCTCCGTAGTTCTTCCACATCAATGAGCCAAGCACTGGATCCACCATATTGGTTGGTTCCGGCTTATTGAAGGATCCGAACAGGGCTGTTTTCTTTGTGTAGGGTTCGCCAAACCAAAACGGCTGAAAATACCAGGGCTTTCCAAGTTCAGGCACCAGTTTGTTGATTCTTCCAACAGGATTCTCAATAGCCCAGAATTCTGGCATGCATAAATCAATGATTCGCAATGTCTGATAAACAAGTTCGAGGCTTTTTGCTGTATCCCCTCTCTCGTCCTTTTCCTTCCACCACCTTGCACCCGATGCGGCAAAATCGGTACATGGAACAGCAGCCAGGATCCCATCAACAGTTCCGTAATTGTCGAAGATATTCTCGTAAAAGAAATCAGCACAAGCATCTTCGATGTCTGAGAATGTCGAGTACATATCACAGGTGTGTTTTATGTCCCAAAGTATCACATCATGCCCGTTTTCAGCATAGGGAGCAGACCAGTTACCAGTATAGTCGAAGAGTGATAAGATGACCATTGAGGTTTTATTGATTTTGGTTTTGTCTATTGGGTTCATATTACTTCTCCAAGCTCTTCAATCACTCGTACTGAGCTAAATTTAAAGCGCTTTTTTGCCTTCTCTTCTGCTTCCTGCTCGGTTTTGGCTACAACATACTTCTCGTATGAGAATGTCATTCCTAATACCTTTACTATGTATAGATTTCTCATGATGGTGTCTTACGGAATAAATACATCTTTCCTTGGTTCTCTCCCCATTACCTGGTGCAGGTGCCGTTGCGTGTAGGCTTCTTCTACCTGCTCAGGGGTAATGTTCTTTACAATTTCTGCTTCGAACCGGTCTACAGCTTCCGCCAGCGATTGTGCATATCGATGGCTATAATCGAACTCACGCAAGTAACAAAGTATCTTGAGTGCGTCGTATGGCTCGAGCTGTATGGTTACCGGATCCGCCATCATTTATACTTTGATGTTTTTGAGTTTGTCTGGCTTGCCCATGCATCTGTGACCTACCGCTCTAATGTTCAGCTCTTCGCGCACCTTTT
>CAYGHY010000506.1:0-1803 GCA_964349435.1 uncultured Oscillospiraceae bacterium | reverse complement strand
GTGATACGTCCCCTCGTATTATAGATATGTAGCTGAAAGTTCCTTCCCAGGGACTGAATGATACAATGTTTGGGATGCTGTGGATTGGTTTACGTCCCCTACCATACGATGGTTTAACACAGGCTCCAGCCACAGCCTCTTTGTCGATTTGTTAATCAGTTAGATACCGCCAGACGGTTTATGTAGAACGAGGTTACAAAAGCAAAGAGCCCTGTGGTCCCAAGCAGCATCAAATAAAACGATGGAGGTGTCGTCATGATCTTCGTTGGTATCGACGTGGCAAAGGACAAGCACGATTGCTTCGTCATTTCCTCAGAGGGTGTAATCATCGCGAATGTATTCACGATTCCCAACAGCAGAGAGGGGTTTGATTCGCTGTTTGCCAGAATCAAATCAATCCCGGAGGATTTTGGCAAAATTAAGGTAGGGCTTGAAGCCACCGGTCACTATAGCTACAACATCTTGGGCTATCTTCTTGACAAAGGTCTGACCACCTTTGTCATCAACCCGCTTCACACCAGCCTTTTCAGGAAAAGCCTCAGCCTTCGTAAAACCAAGACCGACAGGGTGGATGCCCGGGCTATTGCAGCAATGATGATGTCCGGCGTAGTCCTCAATCCCTACACACAAACATTATACAGCAATGAAGAGCTGAAATCACTTACAAGGTACCGCTTCGACAAGGTTTCAGCGCGTGCCCGGCTGAAACAATCCGTTACGCGGCTTGTGACGATTCTCTTTCCTGAACTTGAAAAACTGTTGCCTTCCCTGCATATGTTTTCGATCTATTCCCTGCTTTCTGAGTGCCCGGGCGCCAAACAAATCGCTTCAACGCATTTGACACGTCTGACCAACCTGCTGCAAACCGCATCCAAGGGACACTACGGAAAGGATAAGGCCATTGAAATTAGAAACGCCGCGCGCAACTCCATTGGCACTGTCATGCCTGCCAAGTCATTGGAACTCAAGCATACCATTGAGTTGATCCGGGATTATGATGTCCAGATCGATGAGGCCGAGTGCGAGATCAAGCACATCATGGATGATCTGGGCTCGCCTATCCTCACAATCCCAGGCATCGGCTATGGAATGGGCGCGATGATCCTCGCGGAGATCGGCGACTTCGCCAGATTTGATTCCCCCGACAAGATCCTTGCTTATGCGGGTCTCTCGCCCTCAACATACCAGTCGGGCCAGCTGAACAATTCTTATGCGCACATGGAGAAACGCGGTTCCCGTTACCTTCGGTATGCACTGTTCAATGCCGCCAAGTATGTATGCCATTGGAATCCCGCCTTTGCCCAATACCTTTCCGGAAAGCTCACGGAGGGAAAGCATTACAACGTGGCGATCTCACACGCTGCTAAGAAGTTGGTCCGGTTGATTTTTGCCATGCAGAAATCCGGACAAGCCTACCGTCCCGCTGCGTAGCCCCGTTATTCTCTTTGAAACCTGAGCCCCCTTTTCTGAATGGAGAAGCCGGCGCAGCGTACCCTTGACAAACCGAAGCATTCAAATGCTACGATTGTTCTGCGAGGGCGTTCGGAGCTTGTTTGCTATTCCCTCCATCGCCCTCGCCACGCGTCTTATGCATTCGAATGCTGTTTGTCAAGGGCGGCGGTGTCGGACGGAAGCAATCCATCACACGCTCTCTTTGGGGTTGACATATAATAGTTAGTCTGTGTTCCCTCCCTTAGCTTTGTCCTCGACTCTCCCCATGACACTCATAGCTTTTAACCTCTTGCTAGTGTTGGTTACGATTTCTGACGACTCAAAAGCCATTCCCAGGCTTTTCACTACACC
>CAYGHY010000505.1:0-1808 GCA_964349435.1 uncultured Oscillospiraceae bacterium | reverse complement strand
TTGTAGCCAACGCAGCCCGGTACCTGACCGACGCAGCCAAGACCAGTTCAGTGGCTTATTCATCCAGCGATAACCGAAAAACATACAACCAGGCCAGTAACATCACCCTCACCGGGAACACCTTCCAGGTGCGCGACGACAAAGACATCCAGGCGCTGGCCATTGAGATCGCGGCGCTGACCAGGCGGCAGCACCAGGCGCGGGGACTGCGGCGAGTATGACAATCAATACTCGGCCGTATTATCACCAGGTCTTCATTTGTAGGAATTCTTCGATATGCTTGTGGGCAATCCCATTCCTGCTGAGATCAACCTGATCCATTGAGATGACATACTTTGGATAATTGTCCTGAATCATGCGATACACGCCAAACTCTCTGTCAATGGTCGCCTGATCTGCCAAAAGGTAGGCAACCTGAAGGTAGAGGATCTCGTCTCCTCTGCTGAGAACAAAGTCAATTTCCTTCCCATCCACTTTACCAATTGAGACCTGATAGCGACGGCTGAGCGCTTCTATCAGAATAATATTCTCCAGCGTTAGTCCGATATCGCTTTGCGGGTTCTGTACCAACGGCAAGCGCAAGCCATGATCCACCATGTAGTACTTGCCGTTGGAGACCAGAAACTCCTTGTTCTTCAGGTCTTGGTTTTTGATTGCATAAAACAAGAAGGCGTCCTGGCAATAGGAAAGATAATTCAGAATGGTGTCAACCGAGACTTTGCGGTTGACGGATTTGAAATACTTCTCAATAGAACGGGCTGAAAAGACTTTCCCATTGTTCAAAACGACATACTGGATCAACCTGCTGAGCAGGTCTACATCTCTAATCTGCTGCCTTGCCACAATATCCTTGAGGATGACGGAGTTGTATACATCATTCAGGTACACAAGCGAAGTATCGGCCTTGTAATCAAGCTGATGCAAAAAGGGCATTCCACCGAATTTCAAGTAGGTATCAAAACCATTGCCAGTCTGCTTGAACTCACTCAAGCTTAGGGGAAATAGAACGAAGGAGACATATCGGCCAGCGATGTGGGTAGCAAACTCAGAAGATAGAAGTTTGGAGTTGGAACCAGTGATGTAAATATCGCAATCGTAGGTCACCCTATATGAGTTGATACTCTTCTCCCATTGTTCAACATTCTGGATTTCATCAAAGAAAAAATAGACTTTTCCTGATTTCTTTCTCGCAAAATTGGCTACATATGCGTCCAGCTGTTTGTAATCCTGCAGGTCAGCGTACAGGTGGCTCTCAAAGTTAATCATGAGAACTCGATCATCAGGTGGAGAAAGCTCATCCCGGATCTGTTGCAAGAGGACGGATTTTCCGCTTCTGCGAAAGCCGGTGATTACCTTGATGATGTCCTTGTTGTAGAATGGCCGGACCTGAGCCAAGTATTTCTCCCTGATAATCATAGCGATACCTCCCGTCTTCTATACTCGACAGGATAGCACCTTGAGGCGTCTTTGTCGAGTATAGTCGACTGTATTTTTCGCTCCCGATTCATGTGCCAAACCCTTGTCCATGCCTGTTTGGAATGGACGTTTGTGCGGGTGCTGTTTCACTGCACTGGCAGATTTGCACAAACGACTGCAATAACAGGGAATTGCAGAAAATCATGAAAGAAAGGCAATCACAGCTGAGCACGCCCTTGTGACCCTTGAGAATAAACAAGGGTCCTTCATTTGGAGGATTTTCATGAATGACTGGTTTGACTGGAAGGGGACGCGCTGTACCACTTACGGGATCCGTGTCGTCCAGCAGCCGGAGATCATCCGGCCTCCAGAACGCGCGACCTTCACTTCGG
>CAYGHY010000504.1:0-1810 GCA_964349435.1 uncultured Oscillospiraceae bacterium | reverse complement strand
CCTTGTGTATCTCCTTGGATGAGAGGTTTGCGATGTGCTTTGCACCGAAAGCCTCTTTGAATTTGCTTCTTTTCATGATTGATTGGATTTAGTTTTGGTTAATACTTCTTTCCGTGCCTGAATTCCCGGGTGGCGTTGTACTTCAGTTTGAGTTCGATGTGCCGTTCGATGTCGATTCCGAGGCCTCCGCACAGATCCAACAGGCGAATCATAGCGTCGGCAATTTCGTCCTCGAATGAGTCTTTAACATCACTTTTGAACACTGTGATAAATTGGCCTAGATTGGTTTCATAATGCAACTTTAGCACGGTGTCTCTGGTCGTATGCTTATCTTTCCTATCAGCCTCGAGTGCTTCCGAAATCTCGCTTACTACAAGCATAAGGCTCTGACCGATGTTTTCTTTCGCTACGTCGAATCCTCGTTGTTTGTTTCCTTCGTAGACCTGTGCCGCTAATTTGTTTAATTCTTTCATGGTTATTTACTGTTAGTTGGTTGGTTGGTTTGATTAAGCATACATTTTCTGACGGGTGACCGCTATTCCCATGGCCGTGGCCTCTACCATCGCAGTGGCGTTGCGGACTTCAACAGCATTTCCGATATATTTTTTCTGATCTCCCTGGGTTCCGATTAGCACATAATCTTCCGGGAATCCCATTATCTTTTTGAGCTCTTTAATTCGCAGCATTCGCATCCTGATGTCTGCTATGCCGTACATGGCCATGAACTCCTTAATCTTCCGAACTATTTCTGAATCGGATTCGTAGATCTCATAGATCAAGCCTTCCTGGCAGTGCTTAACAAATGAGGGTAGGTGGCCTGTAGTGTTACTCACATCCACTAGATACGGTGGCATCTTGTCCATCCGCGCTATAAGGGTGAAGCATGGCCGATCAACAGAGCCTCCTGCAGAGGTAAACTGGGGATTTAAGAGATAGTGCCACTTCCTGTTTGCGGTTATGGTCTGTGCGGGTTCGTCAATCGATGCGCCTACGTTTTTGAAATTGGTGTTCATCACCCACGGGCGACATGTAATCAGATTTTGCTTTGGGTTAGGCAAAATTGTGGGAGACGGCCTTTCGATAGAGCTTCCCGTTCCGCCACAAGAATACTGGTTCATGAAAAAGCGGGACTGTACCAAGCAAAACCTATCTTTTGTAGTCACTGTTGGTGCCGGGCGATCAATAGAAGATACATTATCCCCGGTGCTGTAGTAGGCTGTCAGAAAAGTGGCATTGACTAAATCTAGGTTGCCGCCAGTTGTTGTAATTGTTCTGGATGGGCGATCTATGGAAGAGACCCGAGCTGAAGGGTTGCCATTATGGCGCTGCTGGATAAAACTTGTGCTTACAAGTTGATGGTGATCCTTTGTCGTGACTGTCCCGGCAGGTTTTTCAACAGACTGTACCTTGTGCTGTGGATCTCCGGAGTATGCCTTTGAAATGAACGACACATTGCACATGCCCAATCTGCCTTGGGTAGAAACTACCGGGCAAGGAGCATCAACGGAAGGAGCGATATACTTTTTGGCCCTGCTCATAGAATTGTATTTGAGCAGAAATTCTTTCTTTCCTCCGGCAACAAACTTGATCAGGCCGGCATACACCCGCTCATAAGTGGGATCAACGAGACGTTTCTTCCTGTCGAAAATACTCTCTCCTTCGTCTGAAAAATCCAACACTTCGCGAACAGCTCTCCACTTCTTCAGGGGCTTTCCGAATAGGTCGCTACAGGGCTTTTCTGCATGTGTCTGTTCCGGCCAGAATATTGACTCTCCATGACGGGCGAACTGTCCAAAATACCGCTTCCGAG
>CAYGHY010000503.1:0-1815 GCA_964349435.1 uncultured Oscillospiraceae bacterium | reverse complement strand
AGGGCGTTACAGTAGCAAGTGACCCTGAGTTTAAGGCAAATATCCTTTCAAATTCAAGCGTAAACAGAGAGCTTTCTATCGATCTTATGCTTGCTGCAATGGATATGACACAGGCACGGTCAGGGTTAAGGGCTGATATCATAAGAATGGGGCTTGGCCAGAGACGTAAATATTTTGCGCTGCTTTCTCCTGATATCCGTTTTCAGCCAGCACAATTGACAGGTGGGTATGAAAAACTTGCCTTTAGCCAGGATGCTTCTGTAACTATTACCGTTGACCCTGTAACACAGCCGAATAATCTTTATTTTGAGCCAAAAAGCGTTATCAAAAAGTATGAATTGACACCTATCGGATGGGGCGGTTTTGATGCAAATAAGATGCATTGGAGGGAAGGATACGACCAGGCGACTATGTTCTTAAGGACATACACGAACCTCGGCGTTGAGAACAGGCCGGCTCTTACCAAGCTGACCGATCTTACCGAACCATCTTCAACAGCATTCTAAATTAACGAGTATCCGGGGGTGGTAGAAATATCACTTCCGGGGATAACTATGAAAGGAGTTTTAAAATGATAAGAAACAGAAACATTGCAAACGATGCGTTTATAGAATTTTCAAAAATTCAGGGAATGGGAGCTGATGGCCCTTTTGTCGGCGAAGTTCACTATGTAGCTAAAAGCGGGATACAGGCAAGAACATGGCTTGATGGCAGGGTTCCAGGGGATCATTTGCATAAAACCCTTGATCTCGCGATTGATGCATGTGTAGCAGACAGAGGGGATACAATCTTTATTGCCCCGAATCATACAGAAACTTTAACTGGAGCTGGTGGGTTAACGCTTGATAAGGCTGGTGTTAGTATTTTTGGACTCGGAAGGTATGATGCGAGACCTACTTTTTTAATGGATGGCTCAACGATTACTGGTCTTGTAACAGCAGCAAACATGACCCTTGAAAATTGTATATGGAACCCTGGTCATGCTGATATTGCAAACTTATTGCTTATAACAGCAAAAGGATTCAGATTTGCATTTAATACAATCGAAGAGAACACCGTAGACGAGAATTGGGTGGATGTAATCCATGCTGGAGTGGCTGATAATGACTATGATGGCCTCGAATTGGTGGGTAATGAGATTTTTATGACGGATGCAGCTTCGGTAACAGCGATTGATCTTTTGAAAAATGCTAATGATGTAAAAATTATTGGCAATAAAATTACCGGGACTTTTGATGCTACGCCATATGCTCCAATCTATTGCGCCTCAACCGAAATACAATTACAGCTTCAGATATTGCATAATTTAATTCATAATTTGCATAATGCCAATGCTGTTTCAGCTATTTCAGTTGCTAACACTGCTTCTACCGGGTGGATGATGTATAACCATGTATATTCATTGGACGTAGCAGGGGAAACCCCGTTTCTGACTGGTGCTACAGGCATTTATTGCTCTCAGAACTACACCACATATGCCGGCACATCTTCTGGTTTTGAATATCCGGCTATTGGTACATTATCATAACAAAGGTAAGCATCGTGCCATATAATCTAAGAAAAGCTGGCAAGGGGTATAAGGTTGTTTCGCCTGATCACGGCAAAGGGTTTTCAAAGAAGCCTCTTACGTTGAGGATGGCGAAACAACAACTTAAAGCAATTCAGGCTAATAAGGGGAAGTAATGGAACGGTACAGCAATGAATACACTCCTGATTCATCATTTGTGAAACACCTTAAACGGCTTGACCCAAGATTAGGGTGTAAATACAGGAGAGACTTAGGAAAGTTTGCTATTACATGGTCTATGCCGGTAG
>CAYGHY010000502.1:0-1816 GCA_964349435.1 uncultured Oscillospiraceae bacterium | reverse complement strand
CCGGAATCGGCATCAACCTTCTTTAAAAACCGGACTTTCCGGATGGACACTAATTACCTGCGATGTCGTCTGGCATACTTGCCCAGTGATCAACAATTCCTTCGATTTGGGCTCGATTAAGAAGTCGGCCCAGATTGGAGTTCGATGGTGAGCTTTGTAAGCAATATACGTTCGTCGAGTCATCGTCATATGTGTTGAAGTCGACTGGGATAGATGGTAGCGCCTGAATTATGTCAGTAGTAACGTTGGTCATGCGGTATAGCGTAATATCGTGCTCCAGAAACACCTTCGAAAGTTCGAGCTCAAGTAAGAATGAGTAGCGATTCAGTTCTGGCTCGTGAAATATATGGGAAGGGTTCACTTGAGAAGTGACGGTTGGGTTGCTAAAAAATTGGTTGTTTCGGAATTGAACGATCAAAAATGGTTTGCATACACCGTGAGAATAAAGAGTTTGCACTCTGGTGTCGCATTTGTTGGCCTGAAATTTCGTAATCAGACTCTGCACTGTTTTTTCATCGCTGACTTGGAGGTATCGTTTCTGGGTAGCTACGTCCAATGGAAAGTGAAGCGTCAATTGGTTCGCCTCGCCATGAGGGAATTTTGCCAGGATCTCATTTTGGAAGAAGCTATCTGGAGTAGATCGGATGTAAGGGAATCTCATGTGCAAATAATGTGCAACCGAGATGACATATCCCTTGCCAATGTGGAAAGCGCTGACGTTTCCTTCGAAATGCCTTCTTGGCGAATCGCTGTCGCTGTATACCGACATGATCCTGAATAGTGGCGATGTCTGTTCGTTTATGAGTCTATGTTTTGCTTGATTCATTTCTGTTCCTTTCGGATTGTTGAGGCTGGCATCTCACATAACGTTGTCCTAATTGCACTTGGTGCGTTTAGTATTCCAGTATTGGGATATAAAAGCGAACTGGTGCGTTTATTTCGTCTATAGACAACTCTGACTTAATATTATTAGAAAAGCTTATAAAAATAGCAAGAAGTTTTCCACATTCCGGCTATTTATTATTGTTTGAAACCTGCTACCTTTTCTATGAGACAGCCGTTGTTTAGTACCAGGAAGGCTTCCACTTTTTCCTTAAGCGGTAAAATACACGGTTCAAGCCTGAGGATTTCAAATCGAATTCAATTGTCTGGCCAGATCACCCAACCGCTTGCTTTGTACGTGAAACCGAGAATACGGACAAGACTTGTTTTGACAGTGTCTGTCAAGTCAAGGATAGGTCAGGACATCTTATGGTTTGCGCAGATGAACGTCAAGTGGGAACCTTCCCTTGCCAAGCTTCCCCGGGGATCAGGGATGCCAAACGCTTGAGTACAAAATCGGCCGCCCGGGGGAGATCGAAACTGCTGTCGGCAACAACGAGGGGTCCGATATCGGTGATGAATCTGGGATCGCCCAGTTTTTCGGATAGATTCTGCTCAAACTCGGTACGGGACACCTTATGCCCTTCCTGATCCATGTAATGCAGAAAACATTGTATGACAGGCTCCGTCCGGACGTTAACCGTGTTAAATGCCGTCCACAGGTCAAACAGGTCCCGTCCCTTTTTGCGCTGATACAGCGCCCGCAACTTAGTGCCCAGTAACTCGGCAAGGTGATAGGTCAGGATGGACGCGCTTCCGGAAAACCAGCGCGAATCAACGGCAAAGATGCACTTTTGAAATCCCAGAACCGTGAAATGTTCGCGGGAATTGATCTCGACCTTGAGCTTCAACGGCACGCCATCTTCGGAAACCATCCGGTAGGTCAGCGTCACCCGTCCTTCGGAGCGTTTCCGCTTCGGGTTTCCCAGCCAAG
>CAYGHY010000501.1:0-1821 GCA_964349435.1 uncultured Oscillospiraceae bacterium | reverse complement strand
AGGAAGAAGGCTATTGAAAAGGGCTATATCCCTGTTGTTCCGCCAAAGAAGAACAGGAAGGACCCGTGGGAGTATGATAAGCAGCGTTACAAACAGAGAAACGAGATTGAGCGGTTTATTCTTCGTCTGAAGAGATTCAGGAGGGTGTTCACACGATATGACAAGCTTGATACTTTATTCAGTGGATTCATCTATTTTGCAATGATCATCGATACAATTTTAGTGTGAACAGGCTCTAGTACAGCGTTCTTTTAATAACTTAACTATCAACCAGCGCTAACCTCGTCCATTTTATATGTCCATCGATATACAACCGGATCTTCGTTGACTTCATCAATATAGCGATAGATTCTCTCAATCAGCTCGTCTTTTGACTTAACACGTATGCCGCGCAAGCAGACCCGAGCGAGTTTTCCGAAGAAGCTTTCAATCAGGTTAAGCCATGAGCCGTGCTTGGGCGTAAAAACAAATTCAAACCGATTCGGGATTGTCTCAAGATATCGGCGCGTCTCCTTTGATGTGTGGATACTGTGGTTGTCCAGGATGATTCGGATTTTGTCGCCATGATTGTACTTCTCATCCAGAACCTTGAGAAAGGCTATGAAGTCAACACTTTTATGTGTGTTACTAATCTTTGGAATAATCTCACCCGTAAGCAAATCGATACCGGCTAACAGGGACACGGTGCCCAGGCGTTTGTACTCACTGTCACGGGCTACATATCCATGTGCCTGTGTCGGTTGCATATCCTCAGCCACATTGGCGATTGCTTGAATGCCCGGTTTCTCATCGTAGGATACAGTAATCGTCTTGTTTTTTTCATCCGGCCACACGATATTACCGTTCTCATCAAACATCAGTTCTATCTGTTTGTAGATCAGCAGGATTTCGTGCATCTTTGCTTCAAATTCAGGGTCTCGTCTTTCCAGATAGTACCGGATGCGATGCGGTTTGATTTCAGCAGCGTTCAGAATTCCCCAGACATTTGATTTGGCAATATCCTTGAGTTCTGCATAACCAGCCTCTTCACAGGTTTCCCTGATATGTTTCCGCAGTTTTGTAATCGTCCATAATTCCTGCGGATATCCAAAGCTTGATGGCTTCTGACAAGCAATATTCCTTACCCACATCTTGGTCGCATCGCTGATGATTGCGGGACGGCCAGTTCTTGAATTATCTGCTAAGGCGTACTCCCATCCCGCTTCTTTGTTCTTCTTAAGGCATAGAATGACAGACGGGCGGCTGAGCCCAACGGTTTCGGCTATTTTCGCCTGTGTCTCACCGTCAGCAGCCAATAGCAGGATCCTTGCACGCTGAACGCGTCTGGCCTCTTCTGTCCGGGTGTTTGCTATCTTCTGCAAGGCGCACCTTTCCTCTTCCGACAGGGCGACAATTCCTCTTCTTCTCATGGATACATCCTCCAATCAAGTATGTATCCATTGTATAGCTTAAAGGACTAAATGTAAAGCTAATTAAAGAACGGTCTACTAGTTCAGCCTGTTATTGCACTCAGGATTTCGTCGATGGATGGCTGTCCGTTTTCAACATGAATATCACGGGGTTCGCGGTCAAAGCCCCCGTGTTTCTTCTCCAGCATTGCCGCGACAGGCATCGGCAGGCTGCCATGCATTCTTGCCGCAAACCGTTCCTTGATCGTATTCAAGTCCGCGCTGACATGTATGCGAACACCTCCCGGGGGGACCAGGGAAAGCTGTTCCTTTTCCGCGGTCACATAGATAACGGTGCTGCCTGTCAAAGCATCGTTTAGTTTCCCGGCGAAAATCGCTTTCGCTTCATCCCTGTTTTTTGCCAACCTCAGAT
>CAYGHY010000500.1:0-1827 GCA_964349435.1 uncultured Oscillospiraceae bacterium | reverse complement strand
TGTTCAAGTTGTTTATAAGAGGTATGTTCAGTAGGAAAAGTCGCTCTAAATGGACCATGCTGTAACATCACCTCATTTAGTCCGCTCATATCTAAAATAAAGCTGGCGACTACTATTGCCAAAACAAATCCAATCGCGATAAGACCAAAATTTTTCTTATAGGAAAATTCGTACTGGCGAAGTAGCCAGAGACCTAAAAGCAAGCTCCCTAGAGCGATAACCGGCCCCCACCATGAGAAGTGAGAAAGTAGTTCGTCCATTTTGTACTCCGCCATCTTTCCACTACCGTGCATCGATAGTTTTATAAAACTGAGCAGAAAGACCGACGCTAAGATAGACATGACTAATCCAACAAAAGTCGCCAGTGACCCAAGGACAAAGTACCAGCGCGGTCGCATTTTGATGTGTTCGGTATGGATACGGTCCATGACCTGTTTCGTAATGTTGTTTAGTGGTTCTGACATAAGTGTTTCATTAAAACTTTCGCTCGATTGATGCGAGTGGCGACAGTTCCCATAGGGAGATGGAGAATGTCGCTGATCTCTTCGTATGATTTTTCTTCCAAGTAACGCAAGGCGAGTGGCTCAGCATAAATGAGAGGGAGTTCTTGTAGATGTGCTTGTACTGCTATTACTAGTTCTTTTTGCTCAAAGTCAGCCTCAATATCTTCGTTGCTGGCAAATTCAAAGTCTTCTGGCAATGACACTTCTTTCTGATATTTTTTAACACTGTTCATCGCTTCGTTGTGCACAATGCGATAGATCCAACTGGAGAACTTCTTTTTGGTATCAAAACCCTTCAAGTTGATAAAGGCCTTAATGAATGATTCTTGCACCACGTCGATTGCTTTATGCTCATCATGTATAAGGCTTTGTGCATAGCGAAGCAACTTGTGCTGATATCGCTCAACCAAAAGAACATACAATTCCTGATCGACAGACCGGACTTGTTCCACGATGATTTCGTCGGAAAGTTGTTCGTTTGGTTGCATAGATGATCTCGCTTCAGTATAGCAAGTTGTTGTTTTATTCTACATAACCCCCAACATGATTGGAGGTTATGTTTAAAAGTGTCAGAGATTACTATTTATTGGGGTTTTGGTGAAGACGTTGCTGCATCCTACCAGTTCCTGCTCCGGTGCCGTCACCTTGGCAGTGACGCTGACCTTGACTGAGTCCAAGCTCTTGTCGGATTTCTTGTGCTTCTTCAAGGTTTCCCGCTTCGGCAAGCTCATGGGCGCGTGCGAATTCATCAAAGTTCTCGTCAGTAACCATTTCTGCCACCAGACCCTTTCCATCCATTAATTCCTTCCAAACTTCGTAATCTCCATCCGCAAACGCTTGTTCCATTGCTTCATGGCGATCGGCTGAGTAATTTGGGCCTGTAACTGTTGGGTCACCTTGATAAGCAGAGGCAACCTGCATTCCCATGCCGAGTACTCCCATAGTCAGTACGGCAACACCAAGTCCCAGTGATGCATTTTTCATAGTCTGTGTCATATGTGTGTAGTTAGAGTGTGAATAAGTGAGAGATAACTCTCTCGCTTCTTATACAACACAGGATATAAATTTCTTTCGTCGTTACATCAAGTAGCATCTATGGATTCATAGTATGATCGCATAAGCCAACTCCGTATTCAAAAGAAGCTCCTAAAAGTCATGAGACTGTTTGCGAAGCAAACAGAGATAACAAACGACGAAGTCGTGAAGCTCCTCCACGTATCGGACGCGACAGCGACACGATACTTAGCTGAGCTTGAAAAGCGAGGATTGGTACGACTAGTTGTGGTGTGATATACGTCAAACACTAGCGAAGCTAGTGTTTGAC
>CAYGHY010000499.1:0-1831 GCA_964349435.1 uncultured Oscillospiraceae bacterium | reverse complement strand
ATGTGATAAATCATGAAGGTCTTCGTTTGTTTGAACCAGACCTTGTAGCCATGAACTTTGAAAAGATTGTCATTGATGAATCAACTATATTGAAGAACTTCAATGGCGGCAAAGCAAGTACAGCTTTTGGTTTAGCTCTTATGAATATTTCCCACTCTACAAAGTGGAAAGTAATCATGAGTGGGACACCTGCGCCTAATGGACCTGAAGATCTTTGGGGACAGTTCCATTTCTTGGACCCGGCAGGATTATTGCTCGAGCCAAACTTCCACGACTTTCAACATCGCCACATGCAGTTACTAGACTTAAGACCAAAAGCTCAAAGACACAAACCGCTAAACCCAAGAGACCCAAAGAAGTGGATTCCGACCAAAGACACTATCAGAGAAGTTGGTGACTTAACCTCTCCGCTAGTCTTTAGAGTTCGAATGAAGGATCACCTTCATGATATGCCACCACTAATGATTATTAAGCGTGTTATTGAAATGGGGCACGAGCAAAGCAAGCACTATAAGACAATGCTCGACTCTCTAAAAGTTGTGATAAATGATGAGCGTATCTTAGCCACTATAAAGCTCACACAATTAATGAAACTAAGGCAAATCACTGGTGGATTTATTATTGATCACCATGATGTTGCCCACGTTATTGAAGATGCTCCTAAGATCGAAGAACTAGATTCTTTGTTGAATGATGAGATAGCTCCTGAATATAAGGTTGTAATTTACTGTCAATATCAATGGGAAATAAAAACGCTAGAAGCAAGGTATAAGGATCATGGTGTTGTTACCGTATATGGCGGCAATAGTTCCGATAAAAACCTAGCAAACATTAAGCGGTTTAGAGAAGACCCAAAAGTACGATTAGTGTTTTTACATCCTAAGTCAGCAGCTCACGGTATTACATTCACGATGGCACATTATATGATTTTTTACTCATTCGATCATTCTGCTGAAGACAATTATCAGTGTATCAAAAGAATCGAGAGAGCTGGGCAAAAAGAAGCGATGTTTGTGTATTACATCATGATTAGAAAATCAATCGATGAGGCAATTTATCAAGGCATTCAGAAGAAGAATAAAGATCAACGAAACCTTATAGATGCAGATCAAGCGCTATTAGATACTTATATGGAGGAATAAGGGACATAAAAAAAAAAGCACGAATCTTTCGCGAGCGATTCTACGGGAGACAAGATGTGTTTGGTCAACAGTGGCAACATGCTGACCGAGATGGTGAAATTAAAAAAGGTTACACTCCATTATGTGAGAACCACTGGGCACCTGGGTGCCATATCAAACTGAATGATGGGATCAACTGTTCAAACTGCGAGATTCAAAAGTTCGTGGCAGTATCTGATGACAGCGTCTTGGAGCATATCCAGGGCGGGACTCCTCAGATGCACTACTTGCTTCAAACAGATAGTACAATCATGTTCGGTGCCTTCGACTTCGACCAGAAGCCAGGTAAAGAAGCTAAAGGTCATGACTGGAAAGACGTTCTAAAAGTTATTAAGGTAATGCAAGAGTGGGGAATGCCTTACGCGATCGCGCGCTCTACAGGTAATGGATACCATATCTATTATTTTATGGATGAGGCTTATCCTGCACGCAAGTTCAGAGCAATTATGATGGAGATTTGCGATCGTTGCGGGTTCACTCAAGAGAATCTTGATGGCGTTAGAAATCTTCCGGAGCGCTTCCCAAAACAAAGTTATGTTAATGGAACTGATCTAGGTAATGGTATTAAGCCACCTATGATTGAACCAAACTTCATTAAAGGTAGAAATTGCTTTGTCACAGATGAGAATACAGTTATCGATAATCAGTGG
>CAYGHY010000498.1:0-1841 GCA_964349435.1 uncultured Oscillospiraceae bacterium | reverse complement strand
ACATTGTCTGCCATGTGACTGGAGTCAATGAACGGTTCCATTCCTGCTCCCCTCTTACATGAACTGGACAACTGTTTATGCTGATAGTATATCACTATTCAATCCCGTTACTCCGCCATACCATATGGATCCGTTCATGATATTGTGCTTATAAGGCCATTTCAGGAAATCGAATGTCTGATATATTCTGAAATTCTGGAATAAAATGCGATGGATATATCAGAAGAGAGAAAACGCTCGGATTTTCTATAGATGATGTGAATATATGTGTCCTGCAATATATAGATGTGATCCATTATTCTATTCCAGTTAAGACATTTCTCTTCAATGCAGCCAAAGATGCTGATGCTATAAGTGCCTTGTGCAGTCATAGCAAGTGTTATGAAAAGGCTGTAAAATTTGATTTATTATCAGTAAAGTGCTATATATATTGAATAACAAAAGACAACTATTCAGACAGGAGGTTGTTATGAATCCAAAGAATTCAATATTTGCCCGTTTGAAAAGCATACTGTATGACAAGAATGCCCTTTGGACCGTTGCATTTGCCTTGATCGCATTGCTGAGTGTGGTTCTTATCTTTGTTGTAAACCCTTTGATTCTCAAGCTGCTGTTTCTTCTTATTGCCATCGGCGCGGCAATTTACTGCTGGCTTCTGATTGAGAGCAGACGGATGACACCAAAGCCTGCACCTAAAGAATCTTTACCACCCTTGCCATCAGAAACGTCTGAAATCGAAATACATAATGAGACGTATGAAACAGCGGAAACCGAAGGCGTCACCGGAGAAGACAGCCAGCCCATTGAGCAGGATGGGCATATGGTTTTCGTTTCCGAAAAGGGAGACAAATACCACCTTGACAGGAAGTGCGCCGGGCTGCGCTTTGCTGACAATGTTGAAGAAATGACTGAAGAAAGTGCAGTCTCACTCAAAAGAAAGCCCTGCAGCAAGTGCGGGCAAAAAGCGAAATAAGAATAATTGGAGGCAATGAATTCATGCCGCGTGGAGTAAAAGGATCAGGAAAAGCGTCAACAACCACCAAAGGGGATACAGTAAGAAAGGTGCCCATTACCAAGAAAGATAAAGCGCAAGCAAAGAAACCGCGAAAGGCCTATCCTACGATTGATGAGCGGATCAAAATGGCGGACATGCAGATCGAGCGTTTGACCAAAATCATCAAGTCACGTAAGGCTCTGGTCCAGAAGTCGGAAACCGTACTCAATGCGCGTAAGTTCGCCTTGGTCAGGAACGAAGAACAACTGGCGAAAGAACAGAACAAGATGCAGCGGCTCATCGTAAAAAAGGACAGGCCTGCGAAGGCAGCTTCTCCTAAAGTGCCTCGCGAGGAAATGAAAGCCCGTCGTGCAGAAGCGCTCGTGAAAGCCCGCTCTGCCAAGAAGGCTGAAAAAGAAAAGTATGACAAGCTTCTTGCGGCCCTGAAGGACAGCGGAAAGAGCGTTGATGACCTGCTGAAGGAAATCAAGGGATCAACTACGGCTAAGTAGGCAAACCATATCAATATGACCCAATAAGTCCCGAGATCCGCGAGACTGTAAGATGGCAGACCGGGCGCCTGAAAAGCTGTTCAGCCTGAGGTCAGAGACCCTTTTTCTTCTTAGGCGCGGAGGCTTTATTGCGCGGGGTGTCCCAAGAGTCAGACAGGTCACAGCCATTGGCGTCGGTACAACTGCGTTCGTAGTCATTGGGCTGGGCAGGGGAATCCTGCCAGGGCTCCTTCAGGCCGGTTCGTTGTCCGTTATGCGGGCTAGAGTTCAGCGCATTTTGCGCTGAAAGGTCGTTCTGAAAAAATGGCGGCAAGGAATCAGTGAGCACGAATTCG
>CAYGHY010000497.1:0-1851 GCA_964349435.1 uncultured Oscillospiraceae bacterium | reverse complement strand
CTATCAAGTCCTTTTTCAGGATGTGCTAGTATGTTCAGTTTAAACATTGTAAGCAAAGGTAGTAGAAGGGATGAGTTTAAATGAATATTAAAAACAAAACATACTGCCTTAAGGTGAGCGATTCCACCGGATCCATAATATCTTTAATGGTTCAGATAAATAACTGATCAGGAATTGCAGGGAGGAAAAAGGTTATGAGTAAAGAAAAAAAAATTTGTGTCGTATTCAAAACACATTTCGATATCGGATTTACAGAACTGGTGGAGGAATTGATCAAACGCTGGGACGATAAAATGTTTCCAGATCTGATCAAGGTATGTGAAGCAACACAGAAATTTGGTGAAGGACACAAGTATGTCTGGACAATGCCATCCTGGCCATTGGTCAAGTATTTAAATGAATTTGCTTCCAGTGAGGAAATGGTTGATAGGGCAAAGTCATTAATCAGGCAGAAACAGATTGAATGGCATGTGCTTCCTTTTACAACGCATACCGAATTTTGTGGATTGGAAGAGTATATAAGAGGCATGTACTTTTCAAAAAGACTGTCGGAAGAATACGGGAGTTGGCCCATCTCGGCCAAGATGACCGATGTAGTAGGTCATACCTGGATTTTGCCGTCCTTACTGTACAAAGCAGGGGTAAAATTCCTGCATCTAGGGCCCAATCCGGCTTGCAAGCTCCCGGAAATTCCATCTCTCTTCTTCTGGGAAGGTCCGGACAACAGCAGAGTGCTCGTTTTCTATGAAAGGACCGGCGGGTACGGTTCTTCTCTTCTGCCGCCTGAAGACTGGCCATACCCAGTCTGGCTTGCTCTTATGATGACAAATGACAATACCGGACCACAGGGAACCGAAATAGTTGGTGAGATTTTGAAGGAAGTGGAAAAGTCAGCACCCGGCACAAAGGTTGTTATCGGTTCTATGGATGACTTTTACAATTCGTTGTCCATGTATCCGTTGGATAACATACCGGTAATACGCGGGGACATTGCCGATACGTGGATTCACGGCACAGGGACTTACCCGAATGAAGTCGGTAAGCTAAGAACCTTAAGACATACTCTTACAGATACTGAAAAGGCATTATGTTTTGGAATGCTGGACGGTGTATTCAATAGCCTCGATGTTCAAAGATTTAAAAGAAATATTGATAAAGCATATGAAGAGTGCATTCTATTTGGTGAACATACCTGGGGGCTTACTACTTTCAACGATAAATATATGGGCTACGGTAGGTACTATAAAAAAGGAGATCTTCATAAAAACGGAGATGTAGAGAAATATGAACGTTCATGGGACGAACATCGGAAATACTGCTATGACGCTCAGAAAGAAGTAGATGGAATAAAACCGGATGTTTTGAATGGTATTGCACATTTAGTTGATGTAGAAGGCCCAAGGTTTACTATATTCAACAGCCTTGGCTGGAAAAGGGACACATGGGTTGATATAGATGCTTTCAGAGGACTGGCTGATGGAAACCGACTGATTGACGCCTCTACTGATGAGACTCTTGAAACAGCTGACCTGAATGGAAAGCTGCATGTTTATGTCAAAGGACTACCTGCTTTGGGATATAAAACACTTGTTTTAAAAGATGACATTTGCGTTATAGCCAGAAAAAAAGCTGGAGTCATTAGCAATCCTGAACATGGAATACTTGAAAACTGGTGGTACAGGATTATTGTAGATCCAGCCGACGGGACAATAAAAAGCCTTAAGGACAAATCGACAGGACATGAATGGGTGGGCAAATATGGGCAGTATGGCTTTGCACAGTATCATTACGATATTTACAGCAGTGATGAAGCTACAGAGTTTCTTGTGGACTCCTCCGTCAGGTTTTATG
>CAYGHY010000496.1:0-1852 GCA_964349435.1 uncultured Oscillospiraceae bacterium | reverse complement strand
ACTCTTCATATTGATTAACGACCTGCAGTCGGTTGTTGTGTATGTTTTTCTTATCGATCAGATAAATGTTTTTTGTGCTACCATCATCCTTTTTCAGAATTTGAACATGGTCGGTCTGGATACGACGGGTTTTCTCTATAATACCGTCATTTACTCCAGAAACGCACTTCTGAAAAAACCAGTCCCATTCTGTATCGGTGAAAGAATAGTCATTCAACGCCTCCAACTGGCGGCGCAGATTGGCAATCAGCCCCGCTTCATTGATAACGTTGATGTATTCATAGCCCTGACTTTGGAGGCGTTTGATAAAATCTTGCTCCAACTGAGATTCAGACTGATAGGAGTTAGAACAATCATATTCTGCTATATATTCAGCAACAACCGTGCTTTCATTTGTTGAAACTACGATGTTGTATAGACTCATGCACTCGCCTCCTCAAAAGTTAATAATTTGTCGCGGTAATACTCGTATTGCTTGCGCCGTGCTTCGATTTCAGCGGGCAAACCGCTGGTGAGGTCGTTACACAGGGTGTCAAAGCGGTCGAGGATGGCAACGATGCGTTCTTGTTCTTCGAGAGACGGAACAGGGATTTTGGCCTTGTTGATATTATCGTTATATAACCTTGCGATAGTCCCACCATTAGATACAGCCCAAGGTTTCATAGAATAACAGTAATATAGATATTTGTTCAAAACTTGGCTTTCATCATTATCAATCCAGACGATGTTTGAATCTTGGTAGTATGCGGGTTCACCATCGTAAATAACGGTTCTTCCGATTGTGCCTGCTGCAGAGATAAGAATATCGCCTTTTTTAGGGAACGAGTAAGCCTTTCTATACTCATCATACTTTTCTTGCGAAATATAGGCGTCAGGTTCTCTTCCAAATGTACCAACTTTGTAAAATGGCACATCTCCATCTGGCATCGTTTCAGCTTTCATAATTCTTTTACACATTGATACTCGGCCAACTTCTCCCAACGTCATCCATATGACCGCAACATCTCTTTGACCGTTAAAGTTCAAGAGTAGCTTCCGATAATAATCATACTGACTTTTCCGTGCTGTAAGCTCCGCCGTAAGCTCCGCTGTAAGCTCCGTGAAATTGTCCAATATCCGGACAATTTCATGCTGCACAGGCAGCGGCGGGAGGGGGATGCTGATATTACTAAGTGCTGGAACACTGGAATGTACTACCTTACTCTTGACTTTACCTTTACTTTTCTGCTTTTGTGCATCTGTTGTTGACAGCACATAAGAAAGATACTTGGGGTCCTGATTATGCTTTAAAACAACGATGTCGCCACCGGCCAAACATTTCTCATGTCCAATATAAGCGCATGATTTTGCTATTTCCTCGACGCGCTCACCGGTAATTGCAAACAGAATGTCACCATATTCGAAATGCTTTTTATTTGTTATAGTCACCTCATTAGTAAACGAAACGCAATTATCAAACCATATACCATAAGTTGTATATATTTCACCATAACGGACGCAAGGTGTTCCTGTTGGAGTAATTTGGTCTCTTGTAATACCTGAGCCACGATAAATATCTACCGCTATTTCACCGAGGGTTTTATTTTCCACACCCTCAGGGCAAAGCTCCTCAATCAATTCTTCCAGCCTGCTCATGCGCACACCTCAATTTCTGCAATAATCTTGGAAATCTCACCCCGCAGAACTTGCTCCCGAGCAACGATCTCTTCTATTTTTGCGTTGAGGACAGCGATATCGATGACTTCCCGCGTGTCCTTCTGCTCCACATAAGTTGAAACGGAAAGATTATAATCCTGAGCGGCAATGTCGGCATTGGGAACCAGAACTGTAAAATGGTCATGATCCGCTCGTT
>CAYGHY010000495.1:0-1858 GCA_964349435.1 uncultured Oscillospiraceae bacterium | reverse complement strand
TGACCATAAATTGACCATAAAAGGAGTCGACTTGCAATGACACGAAACACGAAACATGACACAGATGAATAACATTTTAATCTATCGGGTAGTATTGGGAGAACCAACACCCCAGGCAAGGCACAGACATTTCCGAAGGGGAGAATTCACGGGTTCCTACGATCCGTCAAAGAAAGGGAAGAATACCTTTGCTTCGATATTGCATGACGAGGCTCCAAAAGAACTATTGGACTGCCCCATGCTTTTAGAACTGAATTTTTTTATGCCAAGGCCGAAGAGTCATTACAAAACCGTCAAATTAGGCACGTTTCTTAAGGATTCTGCCCCTGAATGGCATACAGGAAGGCCTGATATCGACAATCTCATCAAATTCGTTCAGGACGCCTTAAACGGCGTTTATTACCGAGATGACGCGACGATATGCCAGGTCATTGCCCGGAAACTGTATTCGGAGAAACCAAGAACAGAAATTACAATTCATTCTTTAATATAAACTTCAAAAAACAATTACGATGGCTAAAACACAGACAAACAGCGGAGACATCAGCGGAAAGGTTCTGCATGTAGAGGAACCACAGCGCATTAACGACAAGTTCAGCAAGCGGGTATTAATCATGGAAGTATTCGACGGACAGTATGCGAATGAAGTACCGTTTGAATTCGTGAATGCGAACATGGATCAGATCAAGGCCGTAAGACCTGATGATTGGGTTACGGTACACTATGCGATAAGTGCAAGGAAGCAAGAGAAAGAAGGGCAACCGGTACGGAGATACGTTACACTTAAAGGAATTTCTTGTTACAGAGAATAAAATGAGCGGAGAAGTGAGAATACCATTAGCGAAAGCAAAGGCGGTGGCGGATAGATTTCTGATGTATGTTGCCCCGTATTGCATTGTATCTTCCATAGCCGGATCTGTTCGCAGGGAATGTTCCATGGTGGGCGACATTGAGGTTGTGGCAGTCCCAAAGGATGAATTCTCCATGGGCATGCTATTCCCTGAAGGCTACAAGGGAATGGTAGTGAACGGATCCAGGCTTAAGCGTTTCAAGTACCCTGAATTCGGTCTTCAGATAGAACTTTATATCACTACAAAGGAAGATTATGGAAGGATCCTTGCTATCAGGACCGGATCAAGCGCATATTCTCACATTCAGCTTGCATTGAGATGGAATCGATTGGGTTATTGCGGGACGGAAGACGGGTTGAGGCGTAAATCGGAGTGCAACCACAAAAGCACATGGAAGATCAAGCCGGAATACAAGCATTGTCCGACACTACCGCCTCCATTTCTTACGGAGGAAGACTTTTATCACTTCCTGGGAGTAGACTGGATCCATCCGAAAGCGAGATCCTGGGTTAGTAAGCATTCTGAAATCAATTACAGCCGATGAAAAAATCAGAAGCATACAGACAAAGAGCCCAAGAAGCGGACCATGTTCTTGCGGCACTTGGATTGCATACTAAGGCAGTAAGAGAAGAACGCAAAGAGCGATTTGAAGAAAAATGGCTTCCCCTACTGTTAGAAAAAGAAGTCGTTGTAACTCATTTTGCAAATCCTCAGAATAAATATGAGATTTGCTTTATGGAAAACGGGACAGAAGAGGTCGTTGACTACTTTCCAAAGGTAAACAAGATCCTTATTCGCAAGTCGAATAAATGGATTAAGCCAGGACTACGTTGGATTGTAAAAAAATTCAAGCTATATGAATAGACTTTCTTTCCTTAAAACCATTGGGGTAGGTGTAGCTGCAGCAGTAATTACGCCAAAGCTACTCATTGAACCCAGGAAACAAATAGCGATTACTCCGGAGAAGAAATCTTACTTCGGACGCTATAAAGATGAGGTTAAGGCGC
>CAYGHY010000494.1:0-1871 GCA_964349435.1 uncultured Oscillospiraceae bacterium | reverse complement strand
CGGTGAAGCCATGCTGAACATGACGCGGGTGACTGATTTCAACCCACTGGACACGGATGATTTGACACGGGCAGAAATGGAAGCCCGCCGGCAAGTGTATCCGATTATTCGGTATATGAAGACCATGGTACCTGGATTTGAAAAAGTCTATCTTCTGGAAACCGCACCGCAAATCGGCATTCGAGAGTCGCGTCGTGTCATGGGTGAATACCTTTTGAACAAGGAACATATTTTATCATACAGGAAATCTCAGGACGACATCGCCTACGGCATGTTTAAAATTGATATACACAACCCCACCGGCCAAGGAACTGACATCCAAGAATTACAGCCAGGCCAGTACTACGGCATTCCGTACAGGTGCCTTATTCCCAAGCGGATGGTCAATTTGCTCGTAGCAGGGAGAAATATATCCACCACACATGAAGGTCATTCTTCCACCCGGATTATGCCAGTTTGCTATGCCTTAGGCGAGGCTGCAGGCGTGGCAGCCGCCCTGGCGTCTGCTGGCCATGAGGGTCGGGTACGACAGGTTGATTCAGCGGATATAAAGAGCCGATTGAATCTACCGGGGACAAATAACCAATCGTGCATCGGGTCCGGCAATTATTGAACCCATGTACACATACTGCCAATGAATTGCTCCCCATATCACAGACAAAATGAAAGGTTTAATCGTCTGCCGCAAGCGGCTCGGCATGGGTGACTGTGTTCATTATCAGCTTAGTTACATTCCCTTTTGTTCTGTAAGGATGAAGAACTTTATCAGGTACTGGATCACCTCCAGTATCGCTAATATCAAACACAAAGCTAATGGGTCCAAATGTACGTAGGATGATCAACGGTCGTGCACCAAGATTCACGTAACGATTGAAATGTCTTTTCCACTCATATGCTGTTAACGCAAGTTGACAACCCGGGAACTGCATGTGTAGAAGCATAGCATTATATGGCGCAATATGAGGGAAATCCTTTATAAAATTCATCATTCCTTTGAAAGCTTGGCTGCTACGGTAAGACAGAACATCTTGATAGAGCATATCCAGTTCTGGAATCGTATTCTGTGACGTACTCATTCTCAGTTCTCCAATCGATTCATGCATATGACATTTGGCACTTATGCGTACAAAGCGCGTTGTAAAAATTCGTTAGTCTTGGCTTGGTAGTTTTTCCAGCAGCGTTCTAACTTCCTCATCATCAGTCAGCCCGTAGACAATCTCCAGGAAATAGCGTGCTTTTTCGAATTCCTTTTCCTCCAACGCATGTTTGCCATAAGTGTACGCCAAGCCTAGCACGTCACCTGACGCTCCAAGCGGGAACCCATATTGACTGGCATATTGGCGGAGCTGTTCATCAGAAGGCTGTATTGATTTGCCCCTAACTTTGCTCTGGATATAGTACAGCTCGGATTGAGCGACGTTCGATTCCTTCTCGTAAGCCAGGCTCAGGTGCAGGTAGCCCGCCGCCACATCATACAGCTGCATCTCAGCGAAATAATAGCCGAGATTCCTAAAGCCTCTCGCCAGATCCTTTGGTCTGAAAGCGAAGTTCATGATCTCTTTTGTCAGGCTAACATAGCTATCCATATCACCGAGCATCTTGCAGACCTCTGCGTGTTCATACGCGATAGTGCATTGAATGGGTTCCAGCGGATCGCCTTCTCCAAGGCCTTCTTATCGACTGCAATCCGCTGCAAGTTCATCTGTGTATTCAATAGGAACCTCCTCATTATTCGTGACATCTATAAGAAAAGCCGCTCAATTGGGCGGTTTTTCTGCGTTTTGGGCTGGATACCCCCACCCCCCCTATTTCGCGAAAACTCACGCAGGTCGAGGGCGCGGTCTCCAGTGAAAGGTTTGTAGAGATCAGAC
>CAYGHY010000493.1:0-1875 GCA_964349435.1 uncultured Oscillospiraceae bacterium | reverse complement strand
AGACTTGAACAGTTTGATAAGCCAACACCGTAAGGAAGAGATGTCCTTCCGCCCGCTCTTCCTTGCTGTGAAACACCGGCCTCAACCCCAACTCCGACTTCAAACTTCGGAAAACTGCTTCCAGATCCGTCAATAATGTATACGTATGCCATAAAGTAGCTTCATCCCAGTTGACCTCATTGGTGCGCAGGCAATAGACACCGGGATGCGTCAGTTGTGTTCCTTCCACAGGGATTTTCTCCCAGGTCAGAGCAATAACTTTTTCTTTGCTTTCATCCAGCGTCATGTCGATCCGATAGTGCCTGGCGATGCCGTGATTTTTTTCTTTGAGACGACCCATCCGTTCCTGCAACTTATCACGTTTGTTGGTGGCGCGAGGTTTGGAAAGTGAGGCGGCCAGTTTGACCAGGCCAGCTTCAAATCTTTTTACGAAAAACTCCGACAGGGCAACCTCTTTCTCCTGACGTTTCTGAGAATGACAATACAAACGAACTTCATTCCCCTCATCATTTAACACACGCTGTATTTTGATTGTCTCCTCGGATGCGTTGGTGGTTTTCACCGCGCAACTTTCATCAAACTGCCGGTGGTGTTCACGGCTGACGACCAAATAACGGTATTGATGTTTTACCAACCCGGCGATGTTATCTTCTGTGGCAATACCCCGATCCATAATCACCATGGCAGAAGGCGGCGCTGCAAGCCCCTTCAGCATCGTCTCCAGGGTGACGGCTTCGGATACATTCCCCTCAAACACGCGCGAACACCGGATAAATCCACTGCCGTCCAATACTAATCCCAAGGTGATCAGCGGACAATCGCTACGCTTCTCCTTGGAATGGCCCCGCTTCGCCTTGACATTACCGGATAACTTTCCCTCAAAATAGGTGTTCGTAAGATCGTAAAGCGTTACCGTATCCTGCAGAGAAAATAAATCGCTGATCCTGGCATACAGAGCCTTCTCAATATCCTCCCGCCTGCGAATCAGCATATCAGAAACCCGATAGAAGCTCATCAACGGTATCCCTTCAAAATCAACATCCAAAAGCTCGCCTAGGGCGCTACGTTCCTTCAACCAACTCCATGTGCCTCGCTCACTGGTCGGATGAGCCATCCGCCCTATAATACTTCCCATGGCTACGGCACGTTGGATTCCGTTCATCCCAATGGACGCAAGGACCTCCGGAATCCCCAACCATGACAACGCCGTCAGTCCCGCATGTTCTACTCCTACAGAACGGAGACGAACCATCTCCAATGACTCCACGTCCACAGGCAGATAAGTTGCTTCACCTTTTTTATCATCCGTCGTATCTGTTTTTTGTTTAGTGACCAGACGTGCAGCGTAACGCTGGGCTAACTTCTCTATCGTGGCCTCCACAGGTAACAGAGAAGCCTGTCCGCAAAGAAGATGTTCGAGTCTTGTGCACAACAATGGCCAATCTTGCTTTGGAAGGCTAAAGTGGCTGCCCAAATTCAGAATAGTTTGTTGTCTTACTTGATTGCCTGTTCGTTTCGAAGCAACGAGGCGATAGGTATAGTAGGGTTCTCCGCCGGTCTTATCGTTCCTTGTTTTTGTCTGTCGTATAAACATGAGTTGATCATAACAAAAGTCTTTATCCATGTCAAAAACATTATACTAATTATGGCACTACGTTGGACGGCAAAAACATCCAACTATTGTTTTTATTCGGTATTTAACCGATACACGCTCTTCTTTTAACTAGTTATCAACAAAAATTGTTAAAGATGGGTTGACCAATGCAAGAAAAAGCTTTAAGCATTTTTCCAGCATATCAAGAATAAAAGGAGGAGAATTGTGTTTGAAAGGTTTTGGCATCGATATTACGATTACAACGTTCCCGCAACCATTCG
>CAYGHY010000492.1:0-1891 GCA_964349435.1 uncultured Oscillospiraceae bacterium | reverse complement strand
CTTCTATTCTTATTACATTAATAACTTCCTTGATTGAGCCAATACCTTTCAGTGTGGCGACGCACCCGGAAAGCTTGGTTTCTGTCGCTTTTGAAGTAGTAAAAGCAAGCTCGCCGGACAGTTCCTTATTGCCGAAACTGATATAATCAACTTTGCCAAAGGCCTTATCGATAAATTTGGCCGCTTCTCCGCTGTTTCTGACTGCCACCCTTACAAAGTAGCGAGTCTCGCTGTTCCTAATGTCGACCGTATTATTATATTCTTTCCTGACCCACAGATTTCCTTCATAGCTTTCCATATGTTTTGCTATATCTATAATGTCAGCCACTACTGCACTGGCTGTCGGCAGCTTGCCTGCGCCCCTGCCGTAAAACATTGCATCTCCTATTGCATCGCCCCTGACAACAATGGCGTTAAAGACATCCTCAACATTGGACAGCGGATGCTCCCTGCTTATTATAGCAGGTGATACTCTTGCGAAAATCCGGTCCCCTTCTCTTCTGCTGAGCGCTACAAGTTTGATCACCGAATCCATGGCCTCTGCATATTGCATGTCTGTCAGGCTGAGTTTCGTAATACCCTCAGTGTAGATGTTTTTATAATCTATAAATTCATTGTATGCGATGGACGACAATATAGCTATTTTTCTGCAAGCATCATAACCTTCAATATCAGCTGTGGGATCGGCCTCCGCATAACCATTCTGCTGTGCGCTTTTGAGAGCATCTGCAAAATCTCGTCCTTCTCTGCGCATCTGGGAGAGGATATAATTCGTTGTGCCATTTAAAATGCCGGTAATGCCGTTGATGATATTTGCCGCAAGGCACTGGCTCAATGGTCTGATAATAGGTATTCCGCCGCCGACGCTTGCTTCAAAGAGATAGCTCACACCATTATCTGCAGCCATTTTCAGCAGCTCCGGCCCGCAGGACGCCACCAGCTCCTTGTTGGAGGATACTACATGTTTTTTAACGCTAAAAGCTTTTTTTGTATATTCATAGGCAACTTTTGTGCCCCCTATTGTCTCAACCACTACATTGATATCCGGATCATTGAAAACATCGTCAGGGTTCTTTGTAAGCAGTCCGCAGTCCAATCCTTCCGGAATATCTCTTATATCCAGAATTTTTTTCACTCTGATAGGTTCGCCTGCTCTGGCAGCTATGCTCTGGTTATTTTTCCTGATAACCTCCGCCACACCGGAGCCAACCACTCCATATCCTATAATTGCCACGTCCATAGAACTTTTCCTCCCAGCTTTCTTGACAATATTTCCTGCCTGCGTACGCCCTCGATCTCTCCTACATTCTCTATCATAAGAAGTGTGTTGGAGGGGATACGGCAAACACTTACTGGTTGACTACACTATAGATGGCAAGACTGCCGTTCATCAGCTTTATGATTTCATCATATATGGGAAATTCAATTAGTGTCAATTCATTTCCTTTTCATCCTAATAAAACTTCTGAGCGTTCAGATTCATCTGTAAATTTTTACAGGAAAGAAGGGTGCTGCCGGATGTTTTAGCATTCTCAGCCCTTCTCAGTATTGCTCTTATCCGGGCTGTCTGCTCTCTTGGATAGAAGGGTTTGACCATATAGTCATCAGCTCCCAGTTCAAGCCCAGTTATAAGGTTTATCGCAATAAATTTTCTTATGGATGCTTCATCTTCGACTACAAGTACATTTACTTTGTCCTCACTCATTACATATTCCCTTCGCTTAATATATACCGCTAAAGAAATTCATATATATGCGGCAGTAGTTCACTATTATTCTACATTATTTTCGGTATGGCTTCCATATAAGTTTGCAAAAAAGATTTGGGTAAAGAGTGTTTTTTTTGCAGTAAAGATTATAGATCAGAAGATCCTGAGGAATCAACCGTAATG
>CAYGHY010000491.1:0-1906 GCA_964349435.1 uncultured Oscillospiraceae bacterium | reverse complement strand
CGGCATTGTCGACCTTGTCGAGCGACTTCTTGCTCTGCTCAACGGCCTTGCGAAGCTGGCGGATGTGGGCGATGAAGACATCGCGCTGCTGGCGAGCCCGCTCAAGAACCGAAATGATCTGGCTCTTGACATCCTTCTCATCCATTTCCTTCTGCTCCTTCAGGGCTTGGGCAACCAACGGCGAATTGATGGGCTTCATCTCGTTGGCGAACTCATCCGTGACCTTGGTAGCAGCGGAAACCAACGAACCATACTGATGATGGGACTTACGCATATCTGATCTCCTGTTTTGTTACTTGTTACTCACTAGACACATATGATATGAAATCTCTCGTCGAATTGCAAGTGTAAAACGATTACACTCCACCACAACGCTTCATGGAACCTGGGAGCGTCATGCTCTTCCATTTCGTGGAAAGATTGCGACCTTCCAGGACAGAAGCTTTGCGAGCAGCAAGCTTGCTCAAAGCCTTGCGGAGATGTCCACTGACAATCTTTCCGTTTTCCATACGCGCAGGAGCTGCGGTATTGGGCACATTGGCCTTGGTGCCGTTGTGAAGACCGATCCATCTTTTCTCTTTGGTAATCATGTTGAAATCCCTTTCATTTCTTACTACACTTGTATTATATGTTATTCGCAATCAAAGTACCAGCAAATTCTTCTTTCGCTTTAGCAACTTCTTCGTCAGTTGCCAACCGTTCGAAGTCACCGCGTTCCCATCGATCAGTACACCCATCGATTCCAGTTGCCACTACACAGCTACCTATACATTGCGGAGAGCAACCAAATCCACCATGAGCTTGTACGATGAGATGTCTCATAGCACGAAACTCAAGCTTCATTAACGATTCTCGTATTACGACCCATTTATTGGTTATATCAACACCACTAATGGAAAGCTCTTTTGTCATCTTTCACCTCTTATCAACACCCATATGATATGATATAACGTGTTGATTTGCAAGCTCTAAGATTCGATATTTGACTTGAGTTCCTCAATAAGGTACTTAATGGCGAGATTGCGGCGAACTTTGTCATTGATGCACAAATCCTCAAACAAAGCTGGCATAACAGTGTCACTGATCAAGTCATCCAATTGTGTCTCTTGATCCTCACTAAGCTCTACCTTTGCACGTGGCATATCAATCTCCTTGTATCACTGTCAACGTCGCATATAATATGGTATATCGTGTTGTAAGTCAAGCTTAATTTAGTTGAATTTTATGCTTGATTTACGGTTTAGCATCAGGTAATCTAAACTTGATAATACGACAAATTCGACCTGTTTCCTCGACTTTTCCACAGACTTTCATGTAAGAACCAGCTATATGATTATTTTTGTTGAACACAGGAACTTCATAACGATGCATACCAATTTTAGCTTCTATGCTATCTTCGTTAAATGTAGTTCCACAACCGTCACAAGTAAAAAAGCCAATTGTAGGAAGTTCATCTTCGTTTTCAGTACTCACTACACACCTCTTCTGTTTTTGGTCGAAATACTTCAACCAATACAGTGTCATGTACGTAAAGGAAAAAAGCGTTCATCTTGGTACTATACTGCCAAGTCACAGTTAGTTTGTAATGATTGGTTAGAAATTCAGCACGCTTTTTAACTTGACTTATCTGCTCTTCGTTATGCATAGCTTTCTTTCAAATGGTGGGCCGTAAGAGATTTGAACTCCTGACCAAGTGATTATGGGTCACCTGCTCTAGAACCGCTGAGCTAACGGCCCGAAAATTAATATTTGTGATGTATTTCTCGATGACAGTTTGCACATAAAAGAACACACTTTGCAATCTCTGCTTCAAGTATTTCTTTTGGATATGAAAACCATCTTATATTCATTTCCTTTTTTGTAGGATCAACGTGATGGAAATCTAATGCACCAATATATTTATCAT
>CAYGHY010000490.1:0-1910 GCA_964349435.1 uncultured Oscillospiraceae bacterium | reverse complement strand
ACTTGAGCTTTACCATCTGCATAATCGAAATCACATATTTTCCCCTCAGGCTGTAATGTGATTTTTGTGGGCTTACTGTCACAACAGATTGTTAATTTTAGTGGACCAACTGGTTCTATCGACTGAATTATTCCTGCCTCATTGTGATTACCGGAAGAATTTACCAAATGCACCAACCTTTTACCTTTCAACTGACTAGTGGACACATCAATCCAGGGTGATCCACTTACCTCCACTAACGGATTTGGGAACATTGTACGTACTGCGTTATTCAATTGTTCGCGTAGTGTTATGTTACCACTTTTCTCATATTCTGCTCCTATTGCTAAAGGAAGAAAACCTATCTTTCCCTTTCCTAGCGATTTGGATGTAAATTCGTCTCCTTGTATCTGTGAATATACTAATGTAGCGAACTGCTCCGATGTTTCCCGACCAATTAACAGTAAATTCCCGCCCCCCTTAGCGTACTCCACCAAATCATTACAAAACACAGGTGAAATATTTTCCCATTCCGGGATTACAATGATAGGAAAACGACTCATGTCGGGTGCCAGCATATCTTCGCTTATTAGATCAACACTATATTGACTTTCGAGAAGGCATTGAAGTACACCCTGGGATTTTCCTTTATATTGTGGAAATAAACTCTGCGCATTGCGATGGTAGTCACTTGTGGATAACAGTAATGCAACCTGAGGAATCTGTACAGAGTGATGACACCAAGGTTGCCGTTCACGAGCAAATTTTGCCACTTCTGCCATGACCTGCATTTCATCCAGCCGAACCGACCCATCTCTATTTTGGGTGAAATAGGCCTGAAATCCACCACCCAAAGCTAAAACAATAGCAGCTTCACGTTTCAGCTGAATGGCAGTTTTTTGTTCACGTGGAAAAGGATTATATGAAAAACTCCACGCCATCAAATCCCAAGGAGTACCTTGAAAAGCCAAATAGCGTCCTGCAAAACGGGCGGAATTGACACTGTTATTTGCTGTGTAGTCTCCAGACAAGAAATCTACTGCTGCAGAAACCGGTTCAGGCATATGATGTGTATAGGCCCAGTTACTGCAAATCTGGAAATTAGGATATTCTGAACGTACGGCAGCTATATAGTGACGCAGGTATTTACGAAATCCCTCACGATGGAACTGCATCCATTCATACCAGTGCGGATCTGATGGAGACTTAGGTATGTCATTGATTCCCGTAGATTCTTGAAATAAGCGTAGTGATCTTTCACCATAATCCGGAATTGTTGCCCAACATTCACCATCCACCCATACACCATCCACACCGTAGTCTCCGGCAAGTTCTTTTAGTTGAGGTATAAGCAGTTGATCAACGTAAGTTCCAAAGACAGAAGTTCTTTCCTTATCACGTGTCCCGTCTGCGTGAATTGCTGCCCATTCAGGGTGTAACTCAATGGCACGTGTATCCCAAACACCCGAGTAGTGCATATAGAGTGCCACTCCATTGCGGGCAGTAACATCTCGCCAAACACGTAACGGATCTCCTACAAAACCAGGCGCACGATTCCCAACTTTCGTCGGATAACTAGTATATCCAGCATGACCCTTGCAATCGGTTTGGATGTAATCGGGCTTGACTAGATCTATAATAGTCTGCACCATACCCGGTGTTGTGTTTTTCCCAATTTCATTACAATCATCGCCCGCATGAAAATCAAAATGAATTCCGAAAAAGCTTTGATCTCGACGCAAACGATTAGGCTCCTGACCCAAAGTCACACTTCCTACATAAACTGTTGATATTAAAAGTAATAAATAAAACTTTTTCATGATAAATTTCCATTTAAAATCCAAGAAAAACCTGGATAATTGTTATTAATGCGAATCAGTATTTAAAAATGGGACAAATAAAACACAAAGTAGGATCACCCTCCCTTGTGT
>CAYGHY010000489.1:0-1918 GCA_964349435.1 uncultured Oscillospiraceae bacterium | reverse complement strand
CGGTATCCCTTGTGCATGGAGTGCCAGCGAAATGGAAAACTCAAACCCGCTACGATTGTTGACCATATACTCCCGCATCGCGGGGATGAAGATTTGTTCTGGGATGAAAGCAACTGGCAAGCGCTGTGCAAACAGTGTCATGATAGAAAAACTGGCAGAGGAGTATAAAAACAATTGCCTTCACAGATCAATCATGAATATCAACTCCTTAATTTTCTTGATGACTACGGAAAATTCTACCAAAGCCGCAAATGTATTTTTCTTTCTCCAGTTTGTCCAGCGAGACAAGATTGTCTTATCAGCGGCAATTTCATCCAGAAGTGTTTTGAAATATCCTGGATTGAGTTCAGTCCCGCGATGATGAAATGTTCTTTGAAGTGCCTGCGCCAGGATCGTCGCGTCTATACTGTCTTTATGTGTACTCCAGAGAGTGAAGACATCGTAAAAATCCTTGCTCCTACTATTCAGAAGGCCCAAGCGATAAATCGTTTCAAGTTTTTCCGCCAAGATGGTCTCCGCATTGTAGGATTGGAAGGCGGTTTCATGCTCAAAAAACAGGCTTTTATATGCGTATGCAACAGGTTCGGGAGTGATTGGATCACCGGTTGCAAAATCTAGAGGAATGGTTGCTCTGATGTTCTCCAGGCGGCATAGAATCTTCGCCCGGAATCCACCGTACTCATCCTGAGCGCGGATTGGCTCTATGGATACAAATGTACATTGAACCTCAGGTACAGCCTCTGATGCGCAAATCTCCGCGGCAATCTCCTTGATGTTCACCTCATTCAGTGGGCTGTTCCTCAGCAGAATGTCGATATCGATGGTTGAGCGCATGTTGATTCCCAACTGGTTCGAAAGCAGAAATCCTCCTTTGAACACAAAGAAATCGCTGTGTGGCGTAAGTACAAGTTTTCGGAGGATTGTTTCAAGGAAGAAATGCGTTAGAAGGGCGTTAAACGGCAGCCCTGTCTTTTGCGAAAGAACATGAATTTTATGTGTCAGCGTGGCTTTATTCACAGCAATACCTCAAAAATGGCTTTGACTTTTTCATTGATGTTCATCTGCTTTGCATATCTCATCAATTTGTGAAGGTTACCCCGTGAATTGCTTGCATAGGCTTGCAGGGTCTTGGAAAACAGCTCGCTGTCAATCTTGGTGCGGTTGGCGATGAAGTCACAGATGATTCTCTCCATGTCATAGCAGCGGACTTCATTTCCATATTGCGTTTTCGCTGTAATCTCTCCCAGGCTCAGAATGTCCTTGTGCACATAGTGAAGGATTGTGCCTTGGGGAAAGTGGGATGCATTGTAGCCCGCGTAGACAGTGACTTCAGGATGTTCTGGAATGATATCAGTCGCACCCTGCAGTGAGAGCGCGGTAGTGTAGGAAAAAACGCATATAGGATTCTGCGACTGGAGAATATACCAGTGGTCGGCTTCGAAAGGAACAAGAGAATAGACCCCTCTTGCTACACGAAAGAGGAGGTTTTCTTCTATCATTCGCGTGAGATAGATGGAAGGCGCGCCAAGTTTTTTGCTTTGTGCAGCAGTGATGATGCCATTGTTATTCTTCGCTGCTTCCAGGATTCGTTGCTTGTACATACGCCTCGTTCCTTTCTCGCGTAATATTACCAGTTATTACGCGAGAAAGCAACATGCTATTAAAACTGCTCAAACAACTATGCATGCTTTCAGGAGAAGCACTGCACAATTATGGAGGTGATGGTATCAGTATACTAAATTTCTTTCGCTCTCGTGACAAGCCCACGAATGCAGTCAGCCCCGCCCCGACTTTCCTTTTTGGCTCCAGTGGCGCAGGAAAAGCTGTCAGTGTTCAGTCTGCCATTCAGGTTTCCTCTGTGTATGCGTGTGTGCGTGTGATCGCAGAAACCATCGCGAGTCTACCCCTGCACGTTTTC
>CAYGHY010000488.1:0-1938 GCA_964349435.1 uncultured Oscillospiraceae bacterium | reverse complement strand
TACCAAAAGACCTATTTTGAAGATGGTTTTGTAAGAAAGACAATAGCGGGCAGAATCTCAATCCTGAAAAAATTCTTCGAATATGCATTCTTTAAAGGTCATTTATACAGGGATTTATCCATAGGACTTTTAAGTCCTAAAATATATATTGACGAGAACCTTCCGGTTTCACCCGGGAAGGATGATATTGTTCGTATAGCCAATTTCTATGATGAATCCAGTACAGTCGGGATAAGGAACAAGACTATCATTCTTCTATTTGTGGAGTATGGAATGCGGAGGGGGGAAATTGCAAATATTAAGCTTCATGATATAGACTGGGATAAAGGGACCATTGTATTCAATAGAATCAAAGGCCATAAATCTCAGATATTGAAGTTGAAAACCAATGTGGGCAATATGATTGTCAAATATCTGACCGGGGCGAGGAATAACGATATGGGACACAGAGACCTGTTCCTCCGTGTTAATGCACCATATACTCCTTTAACTCCACAGAGTTTATATCATATTGTTGCAGATGTATTTAAGGTTCTACACATAAAATTAGAACATATCGGCCCCCATGCTCTTCGCAAGGCTTTTGCCACAGAGCTGGTTAACTCGGGGGCCTCCTTTAAGGATGTAGCAGATATGCTGGGACATAGACAACTCGATACGACCCGTATCTATGCAAAAGTTAATTTTGTAAATCTTGGAAAAGTATCAGACATGAACTGGGAGGGGCTGCTATGAGGTTAGATCACGCAATAGAAAAGTACATCGACTACAGGAGAAGCTCTGGCGAAAAATATGATTCCCAGCAGCGGTTGTTTAATGTCATCTCCAAAACATTGGGAAAGGGAACCGTGTTATGCGACATAAGCAGGCAGGATTGTGTCAACCTACTTTATGGTAAAACTGTAAAAGGCGGCCGTATCTCTGCATACTGGTTTAATCTGTATGCAGCATTGAACGGCTTGTTTAAATGGGCCCTTGTACGCAATTATATAGACGCAAACCCTTTGCCGAAGGATAAACCGAAAAGACCCCAGCCTTTTGTTCCATACATTTATAGCAGGGATGAACTGAAACTTCTCTCCATGAATGCCATGACGTACAGGAAATGGTTTGCAAAGAACCATCCTGAAGCCATACAAGGTATCATAATGCTGACATACTTATTGGGATTACGTCCCGGTGAAACTTTGAGGATAGAAATGTCTGACGTTCATCTTGCCAATGAGAACTATATCCTGGTTAAGGATACAAAGTTTTATAAATCCAGGATAGTCCCTTTTAATGATAAGGTGGCAGAATACCTGAAAAACTTTTTGGAATGGCGGATTGCGAGAAAATTACCATTGGAACCCAATGCAAAACTGTTTTTGGACCAGTTTGGTGTTCCCTACTCATTGTCTGCCATGCAAAAGATATTTACCCAGATACGGGTAAAGTCCAACATATGCCGGTATGATGGCGCCAGATATCAACCCAGACTGGAAGATCTACGGCATACTTTTGCTACGCACAGGATTGTTTCCTGGTATAGGGAAGACAAGAACGTTCAAGACTTACTTCCTGTGCTGTCCACATATCTCGGTCACGGTAGCATCAACAGCACTGCTGTATATATCACTTTTACCGATGAACTGCTTAGAAAAGCGAGCGATCGCTTCGAGTCTTACCTAAATTTATGATATCATGAGAAATATTGAGTGCACCATACATGTAAGCTACTGGCTTCAAAGGTTCCTCTCTGAATATATGACAACAGTCAGGAACCAGTCCAATAATACCCGGTATAGCTATCGGGACTGTTACAAACAATTTATACCGTATCTGGTGAAGTACTGTAAAAAATCGGCAGATGATCTATTGATTAATGATATTACGATGGAAAGCGTACAAGCTTTTTTAAATCATCTCGAAAAGGTCAAAGGGTGCTGTATCAAAACC
>CAYGHY010000487.1:0-1939 GCA_964349435.1 uncultured Oscillospiraceae bacterium | reverse complement strand
CCCTATCTCAATCAATGCCGTCCGCTCTGAACGTTCATCGAGTTCCTTGTAATAGGCATTGATTTGACTGTGTTCAGTGATCCTGCTTCCAATGGGATATCCCAGGAATTCTTCAGGTGTGGGGATAGCCGGGTCAAAAGAGATCCCTGACGTGAAAAAGTAATCAAGTTCTTCCGCTTTGATAATGAATGTCAGGTGTAAGAAGAGGGCAGTGACAAATAGAAATAACGATCGTCTCATAGGATTTTTTATTTATTTTTGATTGACAAGATCCCTAAGCGCATGGTTGACATGTGCTTAAAGATATTGTTCTAAGTTTCTTACCTGTTTTGTTAATTCAAGAGCTCATCCAGAGTCTTGTGTAAATCTTCCCCTTTCAGGTTTTTTGCCACGATGATGCCATTTTCATCAATCAGGAAGTTGGCAGGAATAGCTCTCACACCATATATTTTAGCGGGACCGCTATCCCACAGCAACAGGTCGGAAACCTGGGTCCATGTCAGATTATCCTTCTCAATGGCTGACAGCCAGCTATCCCTGTCGCGGTCAAGTGACACGGCAAAGACATCAAACCCTCTGTCTTTGTGTTTTTGATAAGCGCTCACGATGTTTGGATTCTCTCTTCTGCACGGTCCGCACCAGGATGCCCAGAAATCTAGAAACAGGTATTTGTCTTTGCCGATCTGATCGGAGAAACGTACCGGGTTTCCCTCGCTGTCGTTCACTGTGAAGTCGGGTGCCGGGTTTCCTACTGCCACCACTTCCAATGTAGGTATCAGCTCCTCCAGAAGTTGTACGTAGGGTGTTTGCCAAAGAGAGCTGTCGAGGAGTTGGATATTTGATCTGATTTCATCAGGCGACAAACGGTAAGAGAAGTCGCGATAGAGCGCGTAGGCCGACACCAGGGAAGCAGGATGCTGCTGAATAAACGAATCGATATCGACGGACCGTTTCTTCTTGTAGGATGCATACAGATCGTGCAACTCTGAGCCTTCAATCGTTGAATTACGATAGTTCCTTGTGGAGTCGAGTACAACAGTCGTGGGATTTTCATCAAGGAAAATAAGGAAAGAACTTTTCAGTGTATCCACCGTCAATCCGTATATCTCAGGAAGCTTCACATCCTTTGAAAAGGAAAACGCTCCGTTTACAATTTCAGCAGAGTCAATCACGAAGAAAAACTTATTACGAAACTTCTGTAAATACACAGTTCCTGATTCTACACCTTCCACACTGCCAGAAAGTGATAAGTTATTTGTTTCTCTTTTAGAGCACGAGATTACAATCAGCGCAATGAGAATTAAAAATGCATTTTTTTTCATCTGATTCAATTTTTAAGTTTTACGTAAGCCTTGATAGTTAATTTATTTTATTTGTGAAGTTATTCTTCTGATTTCCAACCTTCCCCGCCAGCAGTAGTTATTTCATTGAAGATTCCTCTTTCTGATGCAAATTCCTCACCGCCAAAGGTGTATGTTTCAATACCTATTAGCTCCAATTGTATTTGTGGAACAGGAAATTGTGTGGGTGTTCCCGTCTGCAGTAAATTATGACGACGCATAAATGAGAAAGGAACAAATGTCCCGCCAGCACCGTCAATCTCAATAGCATATTCATAATGTAACGCATCACGCAAATCCTCTTTATTTGCAACTACATCGGGTAATTCTCCCTTTACTTTCCGGGAGGCATCCTGAGCATTTAATTCGGCTGCCGAAGCTGTATAGTTTTTCAACCAGAATTGAGCTTCAGCGCGTAACAACCTGAGCTCTTCGACCAGAAAATAAGGATTGACTGCCCCTGCTACATTCAAAGTGGATCGTTCCGGATGCATCCAGCGCGACCTCATATAATTACTGAATAGTCCTCTTCCTCTTGCTTCCAGCAGGATGCCGAAATTTGTTGTATAAGCAAAATAATCATAGAACCGTTTGTCATC
>CAYGHY010000486.1:0-1940 GCA_964349435.1 uncultured Oscillospiraceae bacterium | reverse complement strand
GATTGACGGTATGAGTGATACAGATCTGGAGCAGATGTTTTTGAAAATGAGTACGCGAAGTCATCTTTAAGACGACGCACGATACAAGACATTGATCAAGTTCTTTCCTACAATGGAGAAAGCACTAAAGGTCAAAGGGACTACAAAGAGTCTGTTGTGGCAACAGTACTACACACAAAACCCGGGAGGATACATGCCGGCTCAGTTTAAGCATCATTACCTGCTTTGGCAAAGGGCCCGCCATCCTGTAATGCACATAGAACACAAGGCCGGAGAGAAGATGTATGTTGATTATGCCGGGGATAAGCTTCATATTTTCGACCCTCTGAGCGGAGAAGTGATTCCTGTTGAAGTGTTTGTGGCTATATTGGGGGCAAGCCAGCTGACTTATGTAGAGGCCACTTATAGTCAGAAAAAGGAAGATTTTATCGCTTCGTGCGAAAATGCACTGTATTACTTCGAAGGAGTTCCCAATGCCATAATTACGGATAATCTTAAATCTGCAGTTATAAAGAGCAGCAGGTATGAACCCACTCTTAACGAGGCTTTCCGTGATTTTGTTGGCCATTACACAATGGCAGCTCTCCCGGCAGCACCATACAAGCCAAAGTACAAAGCATTGGTAGAAGGTGCTGTAAAAATAATATACAGGACTATTTACGGGAGTGTGAATGAAAAGGTGTATTCCAGCATAGGACTTCTAAACATTTCCATCAGGACTGCATTGGAAGAACATAATAACCGTCTTCTTACAAACCGGCCCTATAGCCGAAGAGAGCTGTTTGAGGAAATAGAACGGCACACCCTAAGCCCGTTCCCTCAAAGGAAATATGAGATAAAGCGCAAGAACCTGGCAACTGTTATGAAGAACAATTATGTCTGTCTGGCAGAGGACAAGCATTATTACAGTGTCCCATATCGGTTTATCGGCAAGAAAGTAACGATACTTTATACTCAAAGTGAAGTGGAGGTTTATTATCGTTATGAGAGGATAGCCCTACATCAGAGGAACCGGCACCTTTACGGACACACAACGGAGACAGATCATCTTGCTTCTCAGCATAAGTATATGAACGAATGGAACCCCGATAAATTTATAGAAAGGGCAGAAGAGGTTGGTCCGGATGCAAAGGAATATATCATCGGGTTATTGGGTATAAAGCAGCATCCTGAACAATCATACCGCTCATGTCAGGGAGTGTTGAGCTTTGCCGCGCGTGCAGGTAAAGAGAGGCTCAACAACGCCTGTAAGCGTGCCCTTCAATATGGAGACTTCGGATATCAGACAATACGAACAATACTTGAAAAGGGACTGGATTTTAACACGGAGAGCGAGCTGCCGGAAGACAAGACCTTACCGTCCCATAATAACATCAGAGGTAAAAACTATTACAAATAATAAACTATCAACACAATGAATGAACAAACCCTCCAGAAAATGAAACAGATGAAGTTCCATGGTATGGCTGTGGCCTTTCGCACCAGCATGGAAAATGGCAGCATGAGCCAACTGACTTCAGATGAGATGATCTCCATGTTAATCGACTCCGAATGGGACGATCGCAATAACAGGAAAATAGAAAGACAGGTTCACAATGCCCGGTTCCGCTATAAAGCAAATATGGAACAACTGCACTTTGACATCGACAGGAATCTGGATAAAAACCAGATGATGCGACTGGCAGAATGCTCCTTCGTCCAAAAGAAAGAAAACCTGCTTATCACCGGCAGCACCGGCATTGGAAAAAGCTATATAGCTTCTGCAATAGGAAATCAGGCTTGTATGCTTGGTTACAAGGTCATTTACACAAATACGGCAAAGCTGTTTTCCAGACTTAAAATGGCAAAGGCAGATGGTTCCTACTTACGGGAGATATCGAAGATTGAAAGGCAGGATCTGCTAATCCTGGATGACTTCGGGTTGCAGCCAATGGACAATC
>CAYGHY010000485.1:0-1951 GCA_964349435.1 uncultured Oscillospiraceae bacterium | reverse complement strand
TGATATGACCCCCTTAAGGTAGACAGAACAAATAAGCAAAGTTCTGAAAACCAAAAGGGGGTTTTTAAATGGGAAGAACGCCAAAGTACACAGCAAAACAAAAAGTACAAGCATGTGAAGATTATTTGAACGGAAAGCACAGTGCAACAGAGATTGCGGAAGCGTTGAATATGGGTGAAAATGGAACTCGTTTCATACGCGAATGGGTAAATCGCTATCGTGTATATGGAAGTGAATGTTTCAAACACCAGCCTCATAATGCAACCTATACGAAGGAGTTCAAAGAAGCAGCGATACAAGAATACTTGGCAGGAAAAGGTTCGATCGAGGACATTGCCATCAAGGTGAATATTCCATCTCCGAGCCGACTCAGGCAATGGATTTTGATGTATACTGAAGGAAAAGAGATGAAAGATTATCATCCGAAACCGGAGGTATATGTGGCAGAGCGAAAGAAAACTACGGCAGAAGAGCGTAAGCAGATGGTAGAGCATTGTCTTAAACACAATAAAGACTACAAAGGTACGGCATCAAACTTTGGGGTATCCTACAGTCAGATTTTCACTTGGGTAAGGAAATATCTGATTGAAGGTGAAGATGGCTTACAAGACAATCGAGGGCGCCGTAAACCTTTGGAGGAATTGTCGGAGGTTGAGCAGCAGAAACGAATGATCGAGAAGTTGGAGCGCAAGAATAAAGAACTCCAAATGGAGCTTGAACTATTAAAAAAATTGGAGGAAATAGAAAGGCGGCGATAGAGCACTTATCCAAATACAAGCGTCAGGCAACACTTAAAAGAGAGAAAATCACGATCTATACCCTTGTCCAGGAATGTCACGCTACGAAAGCGTGGCCCATCGAGTGGATGTGTAAGATACTAAATGTATCAAGAGCAGCTTATTATAAATGGCAGAATCGGATCCCTAACTCAGGAGAACTTGAAAATGAAGAAGTATGTAAGGCTATTCTTGAAGTTTCAGCACAACTCCATAACTTATATGGCTCTTACAAGATGACTGAGGTTGTAAGTAAGAAATTAGGGAAAAAATACAATCAGAAGCGAATTTCAAGGTTGATGTGTGTAAACGATATTCAGTCGGTACTGAGGAAGAAGAGAAAGACTTATGTGAAATCCTCTCCGGAAGTGGCCGCGGAGAATATCCTGTGCCGTGATTTTGAGGCGACTAAGCCCAATGAGAAATGGTGTGCAGATATCACGGAGACGAAAATCCCTGGAACCCAAAAGAAGGTTTATATCAGCACCATTCTGGATCTCTATGACCGTTTCCCAGTGGGGTATGGCGTCGGACTAAGAAATGATGTTTCATTAGTAAATGAAAGCTTCATGGCTGCCTTGAGTGAACATGATCATCAGGATACCTTATTCCATAGTGATCGAGGGTTTCAATACACCAGAAAAGTATTCGGGACACAGCTCAGAGAGAATGGATTTACACAATCCATGTCCAGAGTGGGTCACTGCATTGATAATGGGCCAATGGAAGGATTTCAAGGATCCATGAAGGAGGAGATGTTCATCCTCTACGATATTAGCAGTATTGAGGACTTCATCGAAGCAGTATCTAAATACATGGATTTCTACATTCATCAGAGACCTCAAAAACGATACAAAGGCAAGACACCGAGTCAAGTCAGAGAAGAAGCTTACCAATCGGCCACACCCATAAAATATCCTATACCGGTCAATCATAGAATCAAACGATACTGGAAAGACATAGAAGAAAAGCAAAATAAAAACTTGGCTATGTTTCCATAACCAAGTTCATGAATACTTTTAGATATTTGCTCTGTCTACTTGACAGGGGTCATATCACTTGTGGGCATTTTTTGTCATGATTTTGTCATTGACAAATGATTCCGTGTCATTTCACCCGAAGTCTTTTCGATTATAATAATATCAAACAACGGAGGGCAAATTATGAGTGTTATC
>CAYGHY010000484.1:0-1953 GCA_964349435.1 uncultured Oscillospiraceae bacterium | reverse complement strand
AAAAGCTTCAGAGATGCTAGATTAATAATCTAAATTCCTTAGGTTGACAGCATTGACTGATTAGTACATTCCTGATATCCATCATATATATATTCGAAAAAACGTTGTCAGGGGTCTTGAACATTATTTTACAAGCTATTTGAGACACTTGAAAAAGGGGGAGTTTATTTAACTCCCCCTTCATTTGCACCAAATGATTCCCGATAAATTCACCTTCCGCTTTTGGTTTCTTAAGGCCAGTCTATGATCCCGCCCAAATTATAAGTGTTTGTCAGCTTATTGTACCAACATAAGTAGTAAACCGAGCGCATCCCCTGATATATTCAATACGCAATGCACAATAACTGCGATTCTTGTATTTTTTGTTCTGTTTACATCATAGCATAGGGGTATTAGTGCTATAACTCTCACAGGAGTCTGCCAAGGTGACCAGAAATGATAAAGTGCAAACAAACAGGCGTATATCACAGGTGCAGCGTTGCCAAGCCACTCCATTCTCGGCAGCAGAAAGCCTCTGAAATAAATCTCTTCAACTGCCGGCACAATAATACCTGTAAGAAAGAATGCTGATATAAAAGTAACCAGCAGCTCGGGCTTGCTATATTGAACATAGTCTACTGATAGAGCATACCATTCGGGAATCCATGAAAAGAGCGAGGTTTTGACAAATTCATCAATTTTCTGTCCCAAAACAAGCACCGCAACTGTCCATCCGAACAGCAATGGCACTAACACAAGATAGCTTTTTAAGGACAATCTTTTGTTGTGGGAAATCATTTTTTTAATAGAAAAACACCCTGATTGCCTGTAACTTTGATAGTAAATAATTCCAAGCTCAACCGGGAGTAAAACAACTAATGCTGTAATGCCCTGGCCTGCAGTTTTGGGATATCCCAAGGCAGCTACCGGATTAACGATAATAGCATAAGCTGCCAAAATAATTATCCCGCTATCATCTGAGCTCATTTTAATATAGCTAAATAGATTCGTCGCATACTGAATTTCATCAACGATTATAGGAGGGGTAGAAATTTCGAAATTGTATGGGTGAAGTCATCCTCTGATAGCACTATACCTTAATTGTATGGATAGCTGTCCTCATATCTAATCCCTTCACCTAATTTCTCAGGCTGATTATGGGAGCCGGTATTCGTCCGCCCCTTTTTATGAATTCGCTGCTGCTGTACTTGTTGAGCTTCATTACGGGGCCTGTCCCGAGCAAGCCGCCGAATTCCACAAGGTCGCCCTCTTTTTTGCCGGGCGCCGGTATTATTCTCACTGCTGTAGTTTTGTTGTTGACCACGCCTATAGCCGCTTCATCTGCGATAATAGCTGAGATGGTTTCTGCTGTGGTATCTCCTGGCACTACTATCATGTCAAGACCCACAGAGCAAACGCAGGTCATAGCCTCCAGCTTTTCTATGGAGAGTGCGCCCTTCAAAACTGCATCTATCATGCCTGCATCCTCACTCACCGGAATAAAGGCTCCGCTGAGTCCTCCCACATGCGAGGATGCCATCGTGCCGCCCTTTTTAACAGCATCATTGAGCAGCGCTAGAGCTGCTATCATTCCATGTGTGCCGCATTTCTCAAGTCCCACTTCTTCAAGAATGTATGCAACGCTGTCTCCGACCGCAGGTGTAGGCGCAAGCGAAAGGTCGACTACGCCAAACGGAACATTCAATCTTTTTGAAGCTTCCTGCGCTACAAGCTGACCCATTCTTGTTATTTTAAAAGCTGTCTTTTTAATGACGTCTGCCACCGTACTGAAGTCAGCACCCCTTACCTTTTCAAGAGCGCATTTGACAACTCCAGGGCCGCTGACACCAACGTTGATCACGCAGCCAGGTTCACCTATACCGTGAAAAGCTCCGGCCATGAAGGGATTGTCATCAGGTGCATTGGCAAGCACCACCAGCTTCGCACATGCCAATCCTCCTGCATCGGCGGTTA
>CAYGHY010000483.1:0-1955 GCA_964349435.1 uncultured Oscillospiraceae bacterium | reverse complement strand
TACGCCGTCCACATCTTTGATCTGAAACATCATCCATTTCCCAAGCTTCATATAAATCTCCATTCCGCCGCAGTCGCGAGCGGCACAAATAGTTATGAAAAATGGTGAGCGACTTTCACCACGTGGTATTATAAAATTGAGGAGAAGATATACTACAAAGCACGGGGAGGTGAGTCGTAGACTGCTCTTCTCAGCTTAAATCAGTATATAAATAAGTGTAAGAATCATCTTTCAAGCACAAATAAGTGGTTCCATGAGACCGCACGCTAACAATTGCTTTAGCGACTCGTTAAATGTGTGATGATTCAGTCAATGTCTCCTCCTCGATTATTAATTTCAAAGGAGGAAGTACCATGAAAGTTGTTTACCCTATTTGTTGTGGTGTCGATGTGCATAAGACTTTTCTCGTCGCCACAATCATCACTACACAGGGAATCGCACCACATTACTCAAAAAAGCGATTCTCTACTTTTAACAATTCCATCTTACAGTTCAAGCAGTGGCTTCTCGACAACAACTGCTTTGATGTTTGTATGGAATCTACCGGAAAGTATTGGATTCCGGTCTATAATCTTCTAGAAGACCATATCCGTGTTACCATTGCTAATCCCAAATGGGTTAAAGCTGTCAAAGGTAACAAGGATGATACCAAAGATTCTAAATGGATTGGCGATCTTTTCCGCTTAGGGTTGGTTCCCGGAAGCTATATCCCCAAAAAGCCGATCCGAATCTTGCGTGAGTACACTCGCTACCGTTACAAGCTGGTTTCTTGTAAAAGCAGTGAAAAAAACCGTTTCCAAAATGCTTTCACCGTGTGTAATGTAGCCCTTGATGCTGTCGTTTCTGACATGTTTGGCAAATCTGCCTCATCCATCACCGACTACTTGATCACATCTGATTCTTTTGATCCGAAACACTGCGCATCTCTCCTTAAGAGTTCTCTGAAGAAGAAAGCTTCCACCGTTATTGAATCTATCGATGGATATCAGATGACCCAGGAACAAAAGGAACGTATTGTAATGGTTCGCTCTCACCTTGATTTTATCCAACAGTCCATCACAAAGTTGGATGAAAAGCTTGATAAGATGGTTGTTCCTTACGAAAGTGCTATCAAGCTCCATTGTACCATCCCTGGAATTGATAGAGCTTCTGCCATCACTGTTATCTCGGAGATTGGCACCGATATGTCCCAATTTGCCAACTCCAAACGCCTATGTTGCTGGGCTGGTTTATCGCCCGGCAATAATGAGTCTGCCGGTAAGAAGAAGTCTGTTAGAATTTTACGTGCCGGTGCTTACCTCAAACCTGCATTGGTACAAATTGCCCATGCAGCCGTGAAATCCAACAAATCTCCTTACTACAAAATCAAATACGAGCGCATTTGTAAAAGGAGGGGCAAAAAAAGAGCCATTATCGCAATCGCCAGGATGATTCTCACCGCTATTTATAATATGTTTGTTACCGGTGAGGAATGGAACCCAAGTGATCTTTACAAAATTGACATGCCTCAAGAAATGCTGGAAAAGCAGAAGCAAAAAGCTATTAGACAAGCTGCAAAACTTCTGATTTCTCAAGGTGTAATAAAAGCTACTGACATTTCTGTGGCATAGTTAAACCTCTATTAAATTTTCAAAGGTCGAAAGTACCTTTATTTGAATATGCCTTTTTTAGGTGCTGCCTGTTTGTCTTTTCACGCTAATCACCCCATTGGGCTCCATGAACCAACATTGCCTTTATTATTAGCGCCATATTATCATATGGTACTGTTTCATTTGCTGCATTAAAAACATCAACTAAAACATCATGACATCGTGAAGCCTCATGGCTCATAAGTGCCGTAGCATTACTTGTTCCACACGAATACATAATTTTTGCCGTATCAGAAGCAAGATCAAACGGTGCGGCTGAAACAATTCCAGGCTCTCTTGTATATGACCTTCTCCATATAGCAGTAC
>CAYGHY010000482.1:0-1958 GCA_964349435.1 uncultured Oscillospiraceae bacterium | reverse complement strand
AAATGAAATCAGTGCTCTTTCTATTATCCAAAATCAGAGATCGTGCTGGAACCACGACATCATATGCCTGAGTATTTTTTGACACGTATGCTCCAGCACCAATCAGTGTATGATGCGCGACAGTTATACCATCTTTCACTGTAGAATGGTTTCCAAGGAAACAGCTTTCTCCAACTGTAACATTGCCAGCAATCATAGACACGGCAGCAAAATGATTGTGATTGCCAATATGCGTGTTGTGGCCAATCAATGCGCTGCTCCAAATAATAATATTGCTTCCGAGTTCTGCATTAGGTTCAATTACTACATTTTCAAGAAAAATATTGCCTTCACCATATATAGCATTATTTAATAAAGCTGTTGGATGAATGAGGTTAGGTAAGAGATAACCTTTTTGCTTGGACGAGAAAAACTTTTCAGCGCGTATGTCATTCATGCGACGATATCCAACAGCCATAACCATTTGGTAGGAATCAGGCGGCATTGTTTCATGAATTGTTTCAAAAGGCATTAATGGCAATCCATTATATTCCTTTGTTTCAATAAATTGACTGTCGGCAGTATAGGCCACTATATCCCAATTAGTAATCGAACGAATATAGAACCTTAGTGTGTCTGCATAAAGACCAGTTCCGAACAAGATTACCTTTAGCCGCTGGCTATTGACCCTTTTAGAATCAAATTGATCAAAGTTCACTTTATCTTCCTTCCTCATTTTAACTTTTGAACATCAAATCTAATATTTCTTGCCGCTCTGAGGCAATTTTCAATTGCTTCATGTGCTGAATTCCCGGTTGCAATAACATGACCAACTCTTGAAAGACTACTAGTGATAGGATTGATCAAGTCTCCCTGTTTCTTTGATAAAATAACCTCAACAAGATTATCCATCTTCCGAGCTTCATCAACACCATCAACAGCCAGCAAAATCCCGCATGGTGAATCTAGATAACGAATTGAAGCACCTTTTTGCAATTGATGCTCTAAATCCGGTCCTTTTCCAATAGCAATTTGAATGATTGCCTTAATCATATCGATTCCAGTCGAAAGTGGAACAAGATGGCTGGTGATACAATCCCCGCCCAAACGTGCACCTAATTCAATCATCATTGGTCCATTATCTGTAAGCATGATTTCAACATGTGCTGCACCATTACAAATACCAATAGCTTTAACTGCTCTAACAGCAAGGTTGCTAATTTTTTGAAGTCCATCAAATGGAATCTGCGATGGTTGGCTATGTCCCATTTCCACGAAATGTGGAGCGCCTGTGGTGAGTTTATCGGTCACAGCCAAAACGTGAACCTCGCCTTTATAAACTATGACTTCCACACTGACTTCGTTTCCCACCAGATACTCTTCGATGATTACCTTTCCGGATCGGCCGTTCAAGGATGCATATGCTATAGCATATGACAATTCTGATTGATTCTGAGCCAGAATCACACCTCTGCTTCCAGAGTTATCTATTGGTTTACAGATACAAGGATAGGAAACCACATCTTTAATACTATCAAGGGATTCATTATTCTCAACAACATAGTACCAGGGATGCTCAACGCTATGTGCTTCAAAAGCTTTGATCATAACCGCCTTGTCAGTGGCTTTTACCGCAGTCTCATAAGAAATTCCTGTCAAGTGCAGCTTTTCACATGCATAGGCCACAGAACGCACAGGCATATCAGTTGCCAGTGTCATGATGCCATTTGCTTTGAAGATTTCAGCAGCCTTAAATACTCCTTCCTCATCAATAGTGCTGACATTGAAGTATTCGTCGGCGTATAGAATGCCAATTGCCTGTGGGTTATAGTCCACAACCCCAACATAAAGGCCCATTGCTTTCGCCTTAACAATGGCTGGCAATTGTAAGTCTGAAGCTCCAACAATGAGCAGGCGCTTCATTTGATTATTGATCCGCCAATTAAACATTGGACTCATCCTGCATACTGCGTGAACTT
>CAYGHY010000481.1:0-1965 GCA_964349435.1 uncultured Oscillospiraceae bacterium | reverse complement strand
TGTGTTTTATCAGGCATTGCTCCATGCGCAGTGGTTATTTCCATTTTGGAAACAACCACTGATTCCTCCAACTCGCCTTCTGCGAATATGTTTCTCAAATGCTTGCTTATGGCAGGAGTTTGCACCCCGAACAATTCCGCCATAGCCTTTTGCGTCAGCCAAATCGATTCGTCTTTAATAATTGCGCCTACCGACACATCTTCTTCGGCGAAACGATACACTAGAAACCGGAATTCCTGATTCATGCGCCCTCCTCGATTTCCGCGATAATCCTGGCAATCTCATCCCGAAGAACCTGCTCCCGCGCAACGATTTCCTCAATCTCCGCATTCAGAGTAGCAATATCAATTATTTCCCGCGTGTCCTTCTGCGCAACATAGGTAGAAACAGAAAGGTTGTAGTCCTGGGCAGCAATATCGCTATTTGCCACCTTCACTGCGAAATGGTCATGGTCAGCCCTTTTCGTATAGGCATCAACAATCGCATCAATGTTCTTCTGCGTCAGCTTGTTGCTGTTGGTAACCTTAACACATTCCTTTGAAGCATCAATGAACAAAGTGCTGTTCTCAGCTTTGGACTTCCTCAGCACCATAATGCAGGTAGCGATGCTGGTTCCAAAGAAAAGATTGTCCGGGAGCTGGATCACACAATCAATGTAGTTATTATCAATGAGATACTTTCGGATCTTTTGCTCTGCGCCGCCTCTGTACATGACACCGGGGAAGCAGACAATCGCCGCGGTTCCGTTTGTGGCCAGCCATGAAAGCGAGTGCATAACAAAGGCAAGGTCAGCTTTGGACTTTGGCGCCAATACCCCGGCGGGAGAGAACCTCGGATCGTTGATCATCAAAGGATTGGCATCGCCATCCCACCTGATGGAGTAAGGCGGATTTGAAACGATAGCTTCAAACGGCTCATCGTCCCCGTGCAGTGGATCAGTCAGTGTATCACCATGTCCGATATCAAACTTGTCGTAGTCGATATCATGTAAGAACATATTGATGCGGCAGAGGTTGTAGGTTGTGATGTTGATCTCCTGCCCGAAGAAGCCCAGCCGCACATTCTCCTTGCCGAGAATCTTGGCAAAATTGAGCAATAGGGAACCGGACCCACAGGCTGGGTCATACACCTTGTTGACTTCCGTTTTGCCCACAAGGGCAATGCGTGTCAAGAGCTCGCTCACTTCCTGAGGCGTGTAATACTCGCCGCCGCTTTTACCGGCATTGGAGGCATACATCCCCATCAGGAATTCATAGGCGTCGCCAAAGGCATCGATAGCGTTATCCCGATAATCTCCCAGCTTCATCTCGCCAACGCCGTTTAACAGCTTTACGAGTTTTTCGTTTCGCTTGACGACTGTGCCGCCGAGTTTATTGCTGTTGACGTCGATATCGTCAAACAAGCCCTTAAAGTTGTCCTCGCTGGGTCCGCCCTGGGCAGAGCTTTCAATGTTACGGAACGCTCTTTCAAGAGTCTCGTTGAGGTTCTCGTCTCCAGCAGCCTTTTTCCGTACATTTTCAAACAGCTCACCGGGCAGGATGAAAAAGCCCTTGGTGTGAACCAAATCCATTCGTGCATCTTCCGCTTCGCTGTCAGTGAGCCTGGCATAATCAAAGTCTTGTTTTCCGGCTTCATGCTCGCCGCGGTTAATGTAGCCGATCAAATTTTCCGAAATATAGCGATAAAAGAGTATACCCATCACATACTGCTTGAAGTCCCATCCGTCCACGCTGCCTCTAAGGTCATTGGCAATATTCCAAATGGTACGGTGAAGTTCCGCGCGTTCCTGTTCTTTTCTGTTATCAGCCATTTTTGTGCTTCCCTTCTTGATTTGTATTTGGCACAAATTCTATTACATCGCATATATCGCACTCCAAAGCGGTGCATATTTTCTGGAGTATTTCCGTATTCACATTTTTATTTCGACCAAGTTTTGTAATGGTTGCAGAGCTGACCCCGGAAAGA
>CAYGHY010000480.1:0-1967 GCA_964349435.1 uncultured Oscillospiraceae bacterium | reverse complement strand
AAGAGATCGATGAGATGGACATGCTGGGATTTCTTCAAGTACGCGCCTGGGATGCTCAGCGTGAGCATAGCAACCAGGAGCCGAAAGCGGCCTTCATTGATCAGGTGTGGCCAGGGCTTATTCCTTAGTTGTCCATGACAGGGTGCTATGGTTCCATTCGCGTTTCCATGGCAGATTCTCTCTGATTGCATCGTATAAGGGCTTTAGGAAGTCCTTGATCAGGGATAGTGTTTCAGAGAAGCTGCTTTGTGTGATCTTGGTTCTCTGAATGAAAGCCGACCACTGACGTTGCTTGTCAGGATCCTGACCAAAACGATCCGTGAATATTGCTGGCGCAGCGGGCATCTGCGTTTCACGCCGGTTGAAAGTTGATTTAATCGCTTGATGCAGAACGTCACCATCCAAGTTGTTGGTGCTTGCCAACATTGCAACATCAAAGAAATCTTTCATCCGACTATTGGCAAATGCTAGGTCAACCATGGCTTGGAACTTCTCGGAAATGACAGATTCCAGCGAATAGGCCTGTAACTGAATCTCTGTCGTGTCAAGCAGTGCTGGATAAGTCATGTACATGGGATTTGGTGTCACTACATCACCAAACCCGACATCCATGTGCACCCTGCCTTTTGTACGGTCAAGAAATGCGTTGATGGTCAGGCTAATCCCTTGATACGCTGCCCCTTGAGCGATTGGGCTGGCCTCAAGGGAGTCAAGCTCAAACACAACCCCGTCATCTGACTTGATGCTGCAGATCTCTCTAAACATTGCTAACAGGTCATCTTCCTGGTTGCTGACTCTCTGGGCCAATAAGTCAATATCCCGCGTAGCGCGAGCTTTCTCCTCAAGAATTGCCTGAAGAAGTAAGCCTCCCTTAAGCACAAAATTGTGTGAATAGGGCGAAACAGAAATCCGATACAGTACACGCTCTATAAAATAGTGCGTCAACACGTATTCATAGGGCTTGTCATTCCTAAGCGCCACGTTCCGAAGGCGTGCCTTGATGCTGTCAGCTTTGCTCATGCCATAGCCTCCAGATAGGGATGTATTATCTCTCGAACGCGAAGCTTCTCTGCATACTCATAGAGCAGTTGGAGGTTTCTATCTCCACGAAGGTAACTACGGATCGCCTCGATCAGGATATCCTTTCCGTTTTCCTCCCATCGACGAGCAAGATCGCAGATCGTTCTCTCGCGATTGTAACAGGCAATGGGCACGGGCTCAGTCGGAAGAAGGATTTTTCCTAGATCATAAATACTAGGAACAAAACGCGTGATTTCAACCGGTGGAAACTCAGGTTTAGCAGGGATAACACCTCTATTGGGTACAGCCACGTAGACGCTGTTAGGAATGAGATTGCTTAGCTGATGATGCTCCGCCGCTGACAGATAGTAGAGCACTGCATCTGGAATCGTCGATACCGCGATTTGGGCATCACTTAGTTTTGGCAGGATATTGCTTGTTGTATAGTAGCCATCCTTGAGACGCACCAGATCATTGGAAGCTAGCAGAGACTGAATGCTTCGGCTGTCATACCCTTGCTGCTTTAGTTGCTTGCTGCGAAGGATAGGACCTTTGCGCTTAAACAGTTGTTTGAGCGCTTTCACGCTGACTTCATTCATGCTTTCACTACCATTCTTCAGTTTTACACCTGACTCAAAACTGAATTTCAGTGCAAAGGCATAGTACAAAATTTCTGGCCCTTAGTCAAGGAAAATGCGAAGTCATGAATAATGGGTTGAGATTCCGCTATTTTTTGGGTGTCCTGCTTATCTTTCGGCTGTTTTGCTTTACTCCTTCCGTCAATTTGCTTTTCAACTTTCCACCTTATTTATTGCAGCGAACATGCCGGCTCCATCGAGCCCTTTGTTTCCATCTGGCATGAACCATTGGAGGTGTTCCCATGAGCGAAGTCCTGCGTGAGTTGGTGGTTGCGCTGTCCCTGGACAGCGACAACTTCTCCAGGAACC